>NZ_JAMBMW010000050.1:0-1503 GCF_024208055.1 Candidatus Nebulibacter yamunensis | reverse complement strand
TAAAGCTGTTGCACCAAAGATGATTGTGGAGAATGTTAAGGCAAGCGTTGCAGCGGGGAAAACAACTCAAGCTAGCCATAAAGCAGGTAAAATACGTGAGTTTGTGACTACTGTTCCAAAAGGGGCAGATAGCACTCTCTTTAGAAAAGCGGCATTTAGAGAGGCCAAGGAAAAAGCTGGAATACCTAGAAGCCAGCAACCAAGCAATACGTATCACGAAAAAATTAGAGACCAACAAGGTCATGTTGAAGGGCGAGTTTACGAATTTAAGATTGCTGATGGAAGTACAGCTACGATTCGTGAGCATACGTTAGGACATAAATTTGGTAATCATGGTTCTCATTTCAACAGTGAACTGCGAAATGCTCAAGGTATTAAGCAGTCTTTAAAGAATAATGCTGACTCCCATACTTATATAAAGCAGGATTAAAAATGAAACCAGTTTTTTTGTACGACGAAGGTATAAACCTTTGGGAACAATCAAAAAAATCAGGTGATAGTAGTTTAGCTACTATCACTATCTTGCAGCGGGATATCGATAGCCTGACAAAAATATGGACTAGTTTTCTTCCTGTTTTACTCTCTTTTTTCCCATATGTTTTTAAATGGCTAACAACTGGCACAGCTTTTTCGGGTTCAAAAGTTCAGGAGTTGAAACTAAAGAAACAACTGAAAGAAGGGTTTAGCGAGGGAGATGTATTAATAAGGAATGAGTCTACAGGCGTATATTCTTTAGTAAAAAATGAGGCGAATGATATTAAAAGTTTGCCTCTCAATTCAATTACTCACTATAGATATGTATCTCTAGTATTTAACTCAAAAAACACATCCGCTCAATCCATACTAGATTGTTTTAATAATTCTACAAATGGGATTTCAAGTGAAAATGTGAATTCTATTTTTAGTAACGCTAACGATATTGTGCTTTGCAGAGTTTTTGACGATAGCGAGACTCATGCAGCAATGCAATTAATCGGAAGAGTCAACCAAATAGAAAAAATAAAGAGTGAGTTAAATTCCGCTGGTTTTGAGCAGATCGATGATGAAGAAGTAGCGAGTTTTATTAATAGTTAGATGTTGCAAATGGCGGAGCTGAGAGCGAACCGAAGATTACCGGGGAGAGTATTAAGGTGGGTAAGGCAGCTACAAGCTATGCTTCTACAATTAAAAGGTGTCTAACCTTAAACGATGAGTATTTACTAAATACAGAATCGTGGTTTTATAGCATCGGTGTCTATTTAATATCTTGGGATAGGCATCTATTTCAGTAATGTTTAAGTTGTCGATTTCTTTATTCATGATGTGATGGGTTAATTTCCTTTATTCATCAATAAACAAGTTTTAATTGAATAGAAAAATTTGTGCAATAAAGCTATTCAAATGAAAAAACATCCTGTACAAACATAAATTTCAAAAAAATAACTTGTATTATCCAAAAAATTAGGCATAATGCCTTTTATCTTCTTTAAAGAAGATAGAGTTCTCAGATGATCATGGGACTTG
>NZ_JAMBMW010000029.1:0-14765 GCF_024208055.1 Candidatus Nebulibacter yamunensis | reverse complement strand
TGAGTTGCTCTGTGACGGTGAAGAATTGAATGATTCATTATTTGAAGGACCAAGCTTTTCGTTTACCTTACCGTTTCGTAAAGTCGAAAACGATGGCAACGCTAAAGTATTTAAGCCTGTGTTGATTGAATGATGAATCTAATAACAGAAGCAGCAACAAATTATTTTACTCTCTGAACTTCTAACTAAAATCAAATGCACTCTTGACTGCAAATTTAAAGGCGGTGATGATGACATAAACAAAGAAAGAGCGACTGTTTTTTGGTTAGTCGTTTTCTCTAAATTGGGATTTAGCTAGTATTAAGCACTAGCTTCTATAGCGGCTTTTAGCTATGATGCACACGTTTTCATCATCAAAAAGGTATAGAATATGTTTAAAAAGCTTGCTGTTTTTTTCTCACTACTTATGGTTGCTTTAAGCGGCTTTCAACTTGCAGAGGCCAAACGCTTTGGAGGTGGATCAAGCCACGGCTATAGTCGTTCAGCACCAACGCAAACACATAATAATGCGACTCATACCAATGCAACTCAGAAACAAACAGGTATGGGCACTTTTGGTAAAATCCTAACAGCACTTGGGCTTGGCGCTTTATTTGCTTGGTTGTTTAGCGCGCATGGTATGACAGGTTTACTCATTGTTATTGCACTTATTGCATTAGTTGTTTTCATCATGCGCAGAAAAGCGATGCAGCACCAAATTAATCATAAATCCAATAGTAATTTTCAATATCAGCAGCCTTCCTCACTGCATTCAGTAGCAAATGCTTTTACCCAGCATGAAAATGTAACAACTCAAAGCGCAATGTCATCGAATACGATTCAAAATGGTCAACTTCCTGATGGCACACCTGAAACGGTGTTTAACCATCAAGCTTTAAATTTATTTAACCAGCTACAATCATTAAACAATAAGACTGGACTTGAAAAGATTAAAAGCTACATCACTGAAGACTTATATAAAAGTGTAATTAATGATATTCAAAGCAATGAAGAGCTTGCCGAATTTAAAGATGTTAGCTGCAAAGTTATTGATTGTGACCGACAAGGCGATCAATGGATTGCAAGTGTCATGTTTGTTGGACAAGTTAAGGAAAATAGTTCAGGTGATTGGCAAAATTTTGAAGAAATATGGCACTTTACACGCGAAGATGGAGAGCACTTATGGCAAGTTGCAGGGGTGCAGCAGTTCTAAACTTGTCAGTTAGCCTTGCAATTCAAAAACAGCTTTGTATAATGCCAAAACTCTATATCCCCATTGCGAATCATTCAATTCATTCACGACAGGGATCAAAAAAATAAAATAAAAAGGATACTCAAAATGGCAATTGAAAGAACACTTTCTATTATTAAACCTGATGCTGTAGCTAAAAACGTTATCGGTGAAATATACTCTCGCTTTGAGAAAGCTGGCTTAAAAGTGATTGCAGCTAAAATGAAGCAACTATCTAGCAAAGAAGCAAGTGAGTTTTATGCCGTACACAAAGCACGACCTTTCTATAATGACTTAGTTAAATTTATGACTTCAGGTCCTGTTATGATTCAAGTGTTAGAAGGTCATAATGCAATCCTTAAAAACCGTGAATTAATGGGTGCAACGAATCCTAAAGAAGCAGCTCCTGGTACAATTCGTGCTGATTTTGCTGATAGTATTGACGCCAATGCAGTGCATGGTTCAGATGCAGCTGAAACAGCCGCTGTAGAAATTGCATTTTTCTTTAGTGGTTTAGAAGTTTATCCACGTTAACCACTTAACAGAATAAGTTATAAGATCTCAGCCAACCAAATCAGGTAAAATAAGCTTACCTTTTACAAAAGGCGGACACCATAAAAATTGAGTTGATATTATCTTTGAGAATTTAAATAAACCATCTATGATCCCGTCCTCTTCTCCTATCATTCGTGCAAATTGCACTTCAAAGGGATAAAAATCTTGTGCAAAGCAAGAAAATATCAATCCTCCATTCAATTGATCGTTAATCCAAGGCATTGACCGGCGCCACATAAAGGCTTCCGGTTCAAAACTCTCTTGTGCTGTACGCTTAATATGTGCTAATGGCTTATTGTTTTCAAACTCTCGGTTATCATCTAAGCTTCTACCAATAAGCTCTTCTTTTGCATGCTGACTTGCTTTATCTAGCCAATCGAAATCATGGAGCCACTTTTGTATCACCCAACAGCTACTACCATCAATAAATTTATCGTCTGATTGAATAATAGCCGTATTAAACTGATCATCACCTTGCGGATTTTCTGTTCCATCCTCAAAACCAGATAAATCATGATTAACCAACTTGCCATTTTGCTCATGCGTCAAATAAGTACAAGCTCTTGCAATGTCACTACATACAAAAGCATCTTGCAGTATTTTTATAAAACGCCTTGCGCTATGTGTTAGCACACCTTGATCATTATCTCTTAACCAAAGCACTAAATCGCAATCTGCTTTTGGGGTTAGCTTTTGTGCTTTTAGTGTTGGCGTATATGGGTGGTAAGGCGTATTTACTTGCAATAAAGCCATCACTTTGCCACCCAACCCTAAAATTGTTGAATCCCCATCAACAAGTTGCAGCAAGCTTTGCAGTACTTGTTTGAGTTTATTTTTATGGGTTAACCTGAAAAACAAATAAATCGCTGACTTTGGTAGCTCTTTTAAAATGCCATATTGGTACTTTATTGTATTCACTTTTTACTCACTCCATCTTTTAGCACGTTCAACTGCTTTATGCCAATCATATAAATAGTGACTACGCTTTTGTTCATCTAGCTTATTGTTAAACTCCTGATCAACTGACCATAAGCTTTTAAGCTCATCAATCCCTGACCAATAACCAACAGCAAGTCCAGCCAGATAGGCTACACCTAACGCTGTTGTTTCCAGTACTTTTGGTCGAATCACTTTAGCATTCATCATATCTGCTTGAAATTGCATTAAGAAACTATTCGCTACTGCACCACCATCAACACGCATTTCAGTAATATTCATTCCTGTATCTGCCATTTTTGCATTAGCAATATCTGTGACTTGATAAACAATGCTCTCTAACGCTGCTCTTGTAATATGTGCTTTTGAACTGCCTCGCGTTAAGCCTAGTATACTGCCACGAGCAAATTGATCCCAATGTGGCGCACCTAAGCCCACCATTGCTGGAACAAGATATACTCCACCATTATCTTCAACAGATAGTGCTAATTTCTCGCTATCACTGGCGTGTTGCAAAATGCCTAGTTCATCTCTTAACCACTGAATGACTGCACCTCCCATAAACACACTACCCTCTAAGGCATAAGTTGTCTGTCCATTTAGCTGCCATGCAATTGTAGTTAGTAAATTGTTATTTGAAATAGCAGGTTTACTGCCTGTATTCATCATCATAAAGCAACCTGTGCCATATGTGGTTTTAAGCATTCCTGGATCGGTACACATCTGACCGAAAAGTGCAGCTTGTTGGTCACCTGCTACCCCTGCAATCGGAATCTTAGTCGCAAAAAGTGTCGTTGCAGTTTGTGAATAAATTTCGCTAGATGATCTTACCTCTGGCAACATACTTCTAGGAACATCAAATAAAGCTAATAAATCATCATCCCAGTCATTGCTATGAATGTTATATAACATCGTTCTACTGGCATTAGTGGCATCGGTTGCATGGACCCTTAAATTGGTAAATTTTGCCATCAGCCAACTATCCACCGTACCAAAGCAAAGCTTGCCTTGCTTGGCTTTCTCGCGCGCACCTTCTACATTATCTAAAATCCATTTCACTTTGGATGCGCTAAAATAAGCATCAACAACCAGTCCTGTTTTTTCTTGTATCATTTTTGCAAACCCATCTGTCTTGAGCTTATTACAAAATTCTGACGTGCGGCGATCTTGCCAGACAATGGCGTTATATATTGGCTTGCCTGTCTCACGCTCCCAAACAACGGTTGTCTCACGCTGATTTGTAATCCCGATTGCTGCAATATTTTTACCATTTATTCCTGCATTGGCGATTGCTGTTGCAGCTACTGCTGCTTGTGTACTCCAAATCTCCCTTGGATCATGTTCAACCCAGCTTGGCTTTGGGTAAATCTGTCTAAACTCTTGTTGTGCTATTTCAACAACTTGCCCTATTTGATCGAAAATAATTGCTCTTGAACTAGTTGTTCCTTGATCTAGAGTTAGAATATATTGTGACATTTCGCCTCCTTAGTGATATACATCCCGACATTATCATATACTTGATAACCATCGTTTTACAAATTTTATTGCTTGAAACTGTATGTGCTTGTAGGAGGTAGCTATCTCTGTTCTTCTTTAATAAAAAGTAAAATAATCAAAGCTAGAACAATACTGCCAGGCAACATACTAAATGCGATTTCATAGCTTTGAATACTATAGTTTGCACCAGAAACACCCGGCTGTGTGTAATCTAAAATCATACCAACCAATCCTTCAAATGTACCACCAAATATTGGTTCACCTGTGTTGATCAATGCCACTGCGGTTGCCATTACCCATAACGGATTGACCTTACGCCCTACGACAAACACCAACATAAAAGCACTAGTGACAACTCCATACAAAATACAGCACACAATTAGCTGCCATACGCTTAAATGTAAATATAAAATTGCTAACAATGACAACAATCCAAGCACGGTACACCACATCATGATTGGTACACAGCGTATTTTAACTGAAAGCTTTCCCATGATTGGCGCACCGATCCCCATACCAATAAAAATACAGGATATAAAATAACTTGCCTGAGTTATCGTTAAATCATACTTTTGAACAAAAAAGCTATTCCCCCATAAACTACCAAACGCATCAATCGTCGTAAAAATAAGTCCTGAATATGTCATTAATAACCAATTATTATGCGACATGATCACACGTTTAATCATGTGTATAATACTTTTTTGCTCTGCTTTTGACTGAATTTCCTCTTCAACGTTCACAGGTCCCTGCTTAGAATCATCACGTACAACAAACCAATAGATAATTGCAAATATAACACCAATAATAGCACAACAGTACAACCCTTGTTGCCATCCAACGGCATTAAATAACGCAGATAATGGCGCTTGTCCTACTACCGCACCTGTCATTGCAGCCGTTAATAACAAACTACTGGCAACTGAAAACCCTTTTTCATCAAACCATGTAGCCGCAGCTTTCATGTAACTTACTGTAGCAAACGCGACTCCAATTCCCATCATCGTACGTCCTATAAAGGCAAAAACGATGTGAGTTGAGGCTGCAAACAATAAAATACCAAATGCACTTACGAGCAATGACACAGTACTAATGCTTCTACAGCCAAAGCGATCTAATAACAAACCTGCAAAAGGTTGTACCAGCAAAACACAATACAAAAACATGGCTGACAAGAAACCCATTTGCGCCGAGTTAAGGTCAAAATGAATTTTAATGTCACCTGCAATCAAGCTCGGAAAGACTAAAGCAATGTACTTATAGAACAACAAAAATGAACTCAAAACAATAACAATCCACGCATATCCTTTCATTTTTTTGACATTTCTGGCTACTAAATATGATTTTAACTGGCATCATAGCAGTCATACTTAATGAGTACAGTTTGTTTTTATAATTGTTATTAACTTTTTATGTTTTTACACTACGCTTTTTGGCAAGGCAAACGATAAATGAAGTGTTTAAATGAAAAAAATAAACTTCTTTCTCTAAAATAAACTCCTTGGTTTAGCATGAGGAGTTGTTTCTTAAACCGAACATATAAGTCACATTTAAACGGCTTTAATATGCCAATATGGGCAAAAATCATGCTTGACAATAACAATCATTCGTTCAATAGTTGCATGAAATTAATAATATTTAAGGGTAATTAATGAAAGAGATAATTCAAACCAATCAAGCGCCACAAGCGATTGGCCCATATGTTCAAGCAGTGAAAATCAAAGATTTTATCTATACATCAGGTCAAATTCCGTTAAAGGCTAATGGTACATTGGTTGAGGGTGATATAAAAGTACAAACTCAACAGGCGATGCAAAACTTAAAAGCGATACTTGAGGCTTCAGGAAGTAGCATGACTAAGATTATTAAGACGACGTGTTTTATCGCTGATAGGAATGATTTTGCTGCATTTAACGAAGTGTATGCCACTTTTTTTGCAGGCATAACTCCACCTGCACGCTCTTGTGTTGAAGTAGCCAGATTACCGAAAGATGTGTTGATTGAGGTTGAAGCGATCGCAATAAGTTGACAAAAATAAATTTGATTAAAATATAAACAAAACTTATAAGAATGGTAAATTTCTCACAAAGATTTAGTTAAAATCCTACAGAAATTCTTTTTGTTTTAAAACATAATGACATCCAAGCAATGGATGGCTGTCTTAATGGATGAAGAAAGAAAAGGATAGCCCCCCCCCGCACGGATGAATTAATTAGGATAAGGATATCCTGAAAAGAAAGCCCGTGATTTTGATTGTTCACTGATTGCCCAATTGATATGTTCGATGAGTAGTTTGTTTTCAGAATATTTATTTTTTGCGCTAATTAAAATCCTTAAAATTTCTTCGCTAAAAGGGGCATTACCAAGGGCTGTGTAAATATTTCTAAGCCATGCTTGATAACCAATTCTATGAATAGCAGAACCTTTAGTTTTGTTAAAAAAAGTTGTTTCTGACCAATTTGCAAGATCAAGGAGTTTACTATTATCCAGTTGATGTCTAGGTTGAAAGTCTGCTTCGGTTGTTACAGCTGCCTTTTTATTGATTGGGCATACCAGTTGACAATCATCACAGCCATAAATACGGTTGCCTATGGCTTTGCGAAATTGTATTGGGATTATCCCTTTATTTTCAATTGTTAAATAGGAGATACATTTTTTTGCATCAATCATCCGTCCATCAATTATGGCATGAGTTGGGCAAGCTTTAATACAAGCTTGGCATTTCCCGCATTGATCATATGCTTTAGGATAAGAAAAAGAACTAAAATCTAAATTAGAATAGATGCAGCCTAAAAAAAAGAACGAGCCATCTTTCTCATTCAATAGGTTGCTGTTTTTACCAATCCAGCCAAGTCCTGCCTTTTCAGCTAAAGGTTTTTCCAATACTGGAGCACTATCTGTAAACACGCGAGCATGATGTGAAGGAAACAAATTTGTGATAAACTCACTAAGCTTATCGAGTTTTTTACGTAATACTTTATGATAGTCGCGACCATGAGCATAGACAGAGATAGCAGCAACTTCATTGGCAGTTATGAATTTTTGACGAATATTCTTAAAATGATAAGGGGCTGGCAGATAATTTAAGCGTACGGTAATGACACTCTTGGTGCCTTCAACGAGTTCTTGTGGTGTGTAGCGTTTGCTACCATGCTTTACCATATAGTCAAGGTCAGCATGGAAACCTTTTTCAACCCATTCTTGATATTTAGGAATGTAGTCTGATAGATCACAATTTGTAGCACTAATATCAGAAAAGCCAAGTTCATCAAGTGCGTGGTGCTTAATCTTATTCCACTCTTTCAAGCTTAGTTTTTGTACGTTCAATTTTTAGCACTCAAATTTTGCCCGCTATGGCAACGCACGTTCTATTTTAAGACAGATTTTCAAGCGCTTTAAACTACGAATGACGCGCGCAAGATGGACACGATCCGTTATTTCAATAATAGTTTCAACAATACCACATTGTTGATCGGATTCTAGGATGTTAAAGTTTAGGATATGTGCATTTTGATGAGCAATATTGGCAGTGACTTTAGCAATAGCGCCATGTACGTTTTGGATGTTAATAAAAAGTTTGGCAGAAAAATTATGTTTAATTCCCTTCCTCCAATCGGTTTCGATTAACTCATGAGTCTTAGTAGCTTTGTTGAGCTCGGAACATTTGTTTCTATGTATAGCTAACCCCTTATCCAAAGTAAGTAGACCAGTAATAGGGTCATCTGGAATGGGAGTACAGCAGGTGGCAAGCTGGCAGATATTTTTCTCATCAATAAGCATCTTGCACGAGATATCCTTATTAATGCCAATTCCATCGAGGTTAATTTTTTCCTCAATAAGGTCAATAAAGGTATTGGCAGAGAAATGCACTTGCCCAATAGCAACGTAAAGTTCAGTAGTGCTTGGAAAATTAAATTTGGTCAAAGCTTCTTGCATTAACTCTCCAGAGATACTGTTTAAGTTAATGTGCCTTTTTAATAAAGCTTGGCTGAGAATTTGTTGACCAATGCGTACAAGTTCATCATGTTCATAGCGTTTGAGTGCATGTTTAATCGCATGTTTTGCGCGTGCTGTGGTGATGAAAGTTAGCCATGAGGGATTGGGGTGTGCTGCTGGTGAAGTAATGATTTCCACCGTATCACCATGCGTCAATACATAGCTTAAAGGTGTAAGACGGCGATTAACTTTAGCTGCAATGCAATGATTACCAATATCGGTATGAATATGATAAGCAAAGTCGATACAAGTTGCGTTTATTGGCAGTTCTATGATTTCACCATTTGGCGTAAAAACATATACTTCGTCAGGAAATAAATCAAGTTTAACACTTTCAATAAAATCGGTTGATTTAGTGACATGTTGTTGAAGATCAGAAAGCTTATCTAGCCATTTTTGAGCGCTATCATGACTTAATGATTTTGCTTTATAAATCCAATGCGCAGCAACCCCTTTTTCAGCTGTATCGTCCATTATTTTGGTTTTGATTTGCACCTCAATCGGTACCCCATAAGGTCCAAATACAGTAGTGTGAAGCGATTGGTAACCATTAGCTTTTGGGGTAGCAATGTAATCTTTAAAGCGTCCAGGAATAGGACGAAAGATTTCATGGATGGCACCAAGGATCGAATAACATTCGCGGCGACTAGGTGCAATAACTTTATAGGCATAGATGTCCATAATTTCTGAGAAAGACATTTCACGATCACGCATTTTTCGATAAATGCTGTATAAGCGTTTTTTGCGTCCATTTACTAAGTTTTCATTTTCAATTAAGCCTACTAAGTGGTGTTGAAGTCGTTCTAGGATTTTACGAAACAAGCGGTCACGATGCTTTTGTGCTTGGAGTACTTTTGCTTTTAGTGTTTTATAGCGATAGGGGTAGGTGGCTTCAAATGCAAGTTCTTCAAAACTGTTTTTGAAGTGATGCATACCAAGTCTATGTGCGATAGGAGCGTATATCTCTAGAGTTTCTAAAGCAATGCGTCGGCGTTTGTCAGGTCTAAGTGGCGCAAGAGTGGTCATATTATGTAAGCGATCAGCAAGCTTGATTAAGATAACACGAATATCTTTTACCATTGCCAATATCATCTTGCGGAAATTCTCAGCTTGCTGCTCAGCTTTAGAGGTAAATTCAATTTTGCTTAATTTAGTAACGCCTTCAATAAGCTGTGCGGTCTTATCACCATAGCGTATGGCAATATCTTTTGCCTGAATTTCAGTATCTTCAATTACATCGTGTAGAAGAGAGGCGATGATGGTTTCACAATCAAGGCGCATTCCAGCAAGCACACATGCAACTGCCAACGGATGGGTAAAATAAGGTTCGCCAGAGTTTCTAACCTGTGATTCATGTGCATCCGCGCCAAATAAAAAGGCATCAACAACAAGCGCACGCTGTTTTGGTGTTAAATAACTGTGTATGACTTTATTGAGTTTATAAAACAAAAACATGTTACTCATCGTGCAGCTGTTTTTAATATGTTCAGTATATCGGTAATTTAAAGAAAGCCCTACACTTGCCTTTGCAAATTCGAGGGAATTTGATTTTTTAGCATAAAAACCTGGTAAAATTTATCAATTTGTATAGAATTACTCAGTTTTCAATGCAGATAACTATTTTAAGTCTATACTCACTAGCAAAGATTAAAGTGTTTTTATATTTTGGGGTTAATGCAATGGTTTTTGCACAAAGGTGAGATGTGGGGTTAATCAGCTTTGGAAGATAAAGCTACACAATTAAGGAGTAACTAACAAATGTTAATTTTAACAAGAAAAATAGGCGAGACGGTCATGATTGGGGACGAGGTGACGGTGACTGTTCTTGGTATAAAAGGCAATCAGGTTCGTTTGGGCATCAATGCACCTAAAGATGTCTCTGTTCATAGAGAAGAAATTTTTGTTCGTATAAAAGGAGAACATTCTTTTGGAGACTCAGAAAACTGAGTTTTAGCTTATGAAAAATATCTAAATTAAGCGCTTGACATCAAAGGGTCAAGCCGCTAAATTGTTGCAGTACCGCGGAGAGATGGCCGAGAGGCTGAAGGCGCTCCCCTGCTAAGGGAGTATGGGGACCAAAAACTCCATCGGGGGTTCGAATCCCCCTCTCTCCGCCATATTAAATTTTTTAAATATCTTTCAATTCCTTTCCTTTTAAATTAAAGCGATACAGTAACAAAATAACAGAAAAATTCAAATCCCTATACCGTTAAAATACCGTAGAATGTTTTATGCCCTATTACACACTATAGAACACTAAATGACCCTTGGCTTTCAGAGTATGTATACCTTTCCAGTTAAAAGTTCATGTTTTCATGGCACCAAACAGTGTTTCAATCTCCAAACGTCTGCGGTATTGATTAATTGGTGCTTTGCTAGAGCTGTTAGAAACTAATGATAAGTAACCTCTCCAGGGGCTAATTTACGTGCACAAACATGTGCCTTACAGTCAGGATAAATAATCCTAAAACAATGTACGATGGGCATTCTAAAGTGTGACAAATATCGCTAAAACATTGTTTCAGTAGCTCTTAAAGTTCCTTTGTGTATTTCATGTTCATTTTCATTTAAGTTTTAGCGAAACAAAAATGATATGAACGTGCCTTAAAATAAAGACTTTTAACAACTATTGTCTTGTAGTGTAAATAAAAACGTACCAGTATTTGTTCTTTCCTCTTAAATACGGTATATTGCCACACAGTAAATAAGTTGATATTTAAGTCTAAAAAATCATGGTTCCTGTTATTGCAATTGTTGGACGCCCAAACGTCGGGAAGTCTACACTTTTTAACGCCTTAACGCACACTCGCGATGCCCTTGTTTATGACATGCCAGGGGTAACTCGTGACCGCCAATATGGTCAAGTAGTGTTTGATGATCATCCTTATATTGTAATCGACACAGGTGGTCTTTCGGATAATGATAGTGGCGTTGATGGCTCTATGGCTGAACAATCTATACGAGCAATAGAAGAAGCCGATCTTGTGTATTTTATTGTGGATGCGCAAGCAGGTTTAACAGCAGGTGACTTATATATCGCTAAACTGTTGCGTACGCGTGGAAAACCAAGTGTGTTGGTAGTTAACAAAACAGATGGTTTGCAAGAAGAGGTTGCAGCAAGCGAGTTTTACAGTCTTGGCTTTGAGCAACTTTTTACAATTGCCGCAAGTCATCGCCGAGGAGTCTCTCAACTTCTCACCGAAACACTGCTACCACTATGCCAAACTACTTTAAACGACTCAACCCATGCCGAAGGTGAAGCCAACAAGCGTGGTATACGTTTTGCTTTGATTGGACGCCCAAACGTTGGCAAATCTACTCTAACAAATAGAATGTTAGGCGAGGATCGAGTAATTGTTTATGACATGCCAGGAACCACTATCGATAGTGTTTACATCCCTTTCTCCCGTCATGACGAAGACTATACCATTATTGACACAGCGGGTATTCGTCGCAAGGGAAGAGTACATGAAACGTTAGAGAAATTCTCCGTAGTCAAAACCTTACAAGCAATTAAAGATTCAAACGTTATTATTCTTCTTATTGATGCCAAAGAAGGATTAACTGATCAGGACATGCACTTGATGGGTTTTACATTAAATGCTGGAAGAGCTATGGTCATTGCAGTCAACAAATGGGACGGGATGAGTCAAATCGAGAAGGATAGTCTCAAAGAAGAAATCAATCGTCGTTTGATTTTTCTCAAAGACTATGTAGATATTCATTTCATTTCTGCTTTGCATGGGACAAACGTTGGACATTTATTTACTTCTCTTAAAAATGCTTATAAAAGTGCTACCAAGAAAATCTCCACACCAGAGCTAACCCAAGTACTTAAGCTTGCCACTCAAGATCATGTGCCACCAATATCAGGGAAGTCTCGCATTAAACTCAAATATGCACACATGGGTGGGCACAACCCCCCGGTTATTGTTATTCATGGGAATCAAGTTGATCATCTACCCAATTCATACAAACGTTATTTAGAAAAGTTTTTCCGCGAGGCATGTTCACTTGTTGGCACACCAATTACATTTGAGTTTAAGCAGTCTGAAAATCCTTTTGAACCGACTAAGCACATAAAATTAACACCACTTCAGCGCTATAAAGAAAAGCAAAGCTATAAAAAGAAAGCACAAGGAAAGCGTGCTAACAAAACCAGTAAAACTCAACCAAGAAAGTAAGATTCATGCAACTAAAAGTTAGTAAAAGGCATAATTTAAATAATGATGTGACCATTCAGTTAAATGGTGCTAAAAACGCTTTACTGCATCTATTGTTTGCAAGCCTTTTGCCAAATGCTAAAACAGTTTTTAATAATGTCCCAACCAGTCTAAATGACTATCTTGCAGTTTGTGATATTTTAAAGGTTATTGGTGCTAAAGTTTACGAACAAAGTAATACTTCAGTGGAAATTACTCCACCAGAAAAGCTCAGTGAAATTAAGGTTTCTACGGATTACACCAGACGTACTAGAACTTCACTGATGTTGTTAGGTGCTCTTGCCAAAAAAGTAAGTAAGCTCATTATCGGTTACCCTGGTGGATGCTCATTTAGCGATCAGCGTCCATTTGACATTCACTTACAAGGTTTTGAAGCATTAGGTGCAAAAGTCTATCATGACGAGTACCATATTGCGATTGAGTATGACACAGACAAAAACACTGAATATAAACTTCGTTACCCATCAGTTGGAGCAAGCATAAACCTTATGTTATATGCAGCAATAGGGAGTGCTGAAGTTATTTTACACAATATTGCTTTAGAGCCAGAAGTCATTGAAGTAGCAAGTTTTATAAACCAATGTGGTGGCTGGGTTAGAATTGATCACAATACAAGATCAATGCATATCAAGGGCGTTGTAGAATTAATTGGTGTTAATTTTCGCATTATGTATGATCGCATCCAAACCATGACCTATGCAGCTTTGGCTTATTTACATGAGGTTGACGTTTGTATTGAAGGCATTGATACCAAAGAATATATTGATAAGCCACTTAGAATCTTAAATGAAATGGGAGCGCATTGGCGTTTTGACCCTGCCAAACAACAGATTTACTTTTGTGGGAAAATTAGTAAACTCAAGCCTATTAAAGTTACTGCCATGCCTTATCCTGAATTCCCAACAGATATGCAGCCAATCTTCTCAGTCATGTGCATTAAAGCCAATGGCCCATCCGAAATCACTGATACTGTATATCCGGAGCGCGTTAAGTACGTACAAGAATTAGAGCGACTTGGTTTTCCCATTAGCTGTTACAACAACACTATTCAAATTAATCCCAACAAAAGCTATCGATTGCATGCTACAACCATGAAGAGTTATGATCTTAGAGCTGGTATGGCAGTGATCATGGCTGCATCTCTTCTAGATCAAGTGTGTACTATTACGTCAGCCCAACAAGTTTTCAGGGGATATCAAAACTTATTGGAAAACATGACCAACTTCATGCACATTAGCATCGATGATAACTAAGCTAAGGACATCATGATTTCGTTGAAGCCATACAATACTTATCATATTGATTCTCGTGCTAAATATGTCTATTTCCCAAATACTATTGATGAGATTATTCAAATTTATCAACAACACTTAAAGGTAATTGTTCTTGGCAATGGTAGCAACGTTATTCTTAGCCAATCCAATTACTTTGATATTGCTTTTATTATCTTGCAAAACAATTTCAATGGCATTAAAACAACAAGTGATGGGATTTATGCCAAAGCAGGCAATTTACTCAAAGAGTTATCAATATATGCTTACGAACATAACTTAGGCGGGATGGAAACTTTCTTTGACATACCTGCAAGTGTGGGTGGGGCTATGATTATGAATACTGGCGCCTATGGTGATGAAATATATGATCATCTGGTTTACGTTGACGTTTTGGATATTAGCACAACACAAATAAAACGCTATTACAAGCCTGATATTCATTATGGCTATCGTTTTTCTATGTTTAGATCTTTAAATGTCGTGATTTTGGGTGCATGTTTTAAACTACTTACCAAAGATTCTTCTGCAATCAAAGCTAAAATGGATGATATTCTTAAGCAGCGTCAAGCGAAACTGCCAATAGAACCTAGTGCTGGTAGTGTTTTTAAGCGCCCACCATATCACATTACGGTTGGTGAAATGGTCGAAAAAATTGGCTTAAAAGGCTACCAAATCGGTGGTGCACAGATTTCCAATAAGCACGGCGGTGTGATTATTAATGTAGGAGAAGCGACTGGTATGGACATCCTCAAACTTATTAATGCAATTAAATATGCCGTTTCTACACACTACAATATTAAATTAGAACTAGAGCAAGTTGTGATTTAGACATAAAACCTCATTACAATAAATTATAACTAAATTTTGCTCTCTTATATCGAACTGTCGCTATTCTACACAAAATGTCAACAGTTGGCATGTTAAATGACAGGTAACAACGGTAAAAACAATAGAGTTCTTTCCAAACCTCAATTAGTCAATTCAAAGTTGTAAATTCCCGTTATTAAATTAAATCGAAGTCCAAACCTTTTTCGTCTATTCCGATATTTGTCGGCAATAATTTTAAAACGTTTT
>NZ_JAMBMW010000009.1:0-85763 GCF_024208055.1 Candidatus Nebulibacter yamunensis | reverse complement strand
TCCTGTGCAACGCCCTAAAAAAAACAAAAAAGGTTCTACTCTGGAAAAAAGAAAAGACATACTTTAAAGAGCCAAATAGTAGTAAACAAAGTGAGTCAACAGGTGATTTGCACAGATTTTAGTAATGTGTATAAGTTTAGACTCAACTTTGGACAATCGAAGAAAATATCTTTAGCATATTTATTGTAAGGTATTGCCGATAGTGCTAAAATGCGCGCGGAATTGTCACGAGTTCAGCAGCTTAACTAAATTCTGATTGACTTTGCATCGGTTTTTTTGCTATAAAGCTGTCCTTTGAGAATTTAATAATCATAGCTACTTAAATTATAAAAATTGATTGGAGGTAACATGTCTAGAGTTTGTATGGTTACAGGCAAGCGCCCAATGACTGGCAACAACGTATCACATGCACAAAACAAAACAAAACGCCGCTTTCTGCCAAATTTGCATAATCATCGTTTTTGGGTTGAAAGCGAAAACCGCTATATCCGTCTACGTGTTAGCTCAAAAGGTATGCGTATTATCGATAAGAAAGGAATCGATTTTGTATTAGCTGATCTACGTGCACGTAAGGTTAAATTTTAATTGCATTAACACTTTAGGAGTCATTCATTATGCGTGATAAAATCAAACTTGTTTCAAGTGCAGGTACAGGTCATTTCTATACTACAACCAAAAATAAGCGTACCATGCCGAACAAGATGGAAATTAAAAAATACGATCCTGTTGTACGTCAACACGTTATCTATAAAGAAGCAAAAATCAAGTAAGTATACTTTTTTAGATATAAGCTCTCGCATAGGCGGGATTTTTATTTCTCTATTTATACCACCACAAATAAAAAAGGCTACCACTGTAGCCTATTACACATCACAAAGGAACCTTTATAGCATACCGTAGTGAGCTAGTTTCTTACGGAAGGTACCACGGTTAATACCGAGAATCTTGGCAGCACGACTTTGATTACCACCAGTGTATTCCATTGTTGCTTCAATCAAAGGCAGCTCAACTTCAGCCATTACTAATTCATAAACGTTTTCAGGTCTTGAGCCCTGTGCAACCATGTTTTTATAGTAGGTCGCAATAACCTCTTTAATATGATCACGAAGCGGTAGTTCTTGATGCACTTCTACTACTTTATGTGCATCACCGTAATGCATCGTCGTTGGCATATTTTTTTCCTCTTAAATTTTTGTGGTTTTACATCAACAGAAACTCACTATCACAATACGTTTTGAGCACTGTTTTTATTGATCTTACGAATCAACTGTGTATTATAAGGACAGCATGATTTAAAAGCAAGCGCAATCACGCTTACAATCATGCGTGACGCACAAAATAAGACCAGATGATTTTTAAGATTATCTATTCATTACCAATAAACAAAAAGAATTAAATTCATGACTGATACACCGATTAGAAAAACTTTATCGCTAAAGAGAAAAAAAATAGCTGAAGGTAACAATACTAAGCAACACAGCTCATCTACAAACAATAATAATTACCAACATCGCAAACCATTGCAATACAATCAAGAGCAAAACGAAAGCTTTAACAAAGCTGAAGGCAAAATGCAACAAGGTACTGACTATATTAAGCTTCTTGCTAACAAGGATCCTATTCTTGAAGATTTACAACAAAAAAGAGCAGCGCTGTTGACTCAAATAAACATACTTGAACAGCGTCTTATTTTTATATCTAGTGAACCTTTGCAAGCAGCATGTAATGAGCTAAAGCAGCAAGATACTAAGATTTTATGTAAGATTAACGATTACCTTATTTCTAAATAAACGTATCAAATTTATCTGGTTTTTTCGAATATTTCCTTAATACCTTTTTTGGCTAAGCTTAGCATTTGCTGGAAATCCTCATCAGAAAAGGGAATTCCTTCAGCTGTACCTTGAATTTCAATGATGCCACCATTATGCGTCATTACGATATTCATGTCGGTGTCAGCTGCTGAATCTTCGGCATAATCTAAATCTAACACGACTGAGCCTTGGTAGATACCTACGGAAACAGCAGCTACACTTGCTTGAAGAGGGTGAGCTTCCTCTGTTATCAATCCATTTTTTTGCATATAACAAATAGCGTCTTGAATTGCTAAACTCGCCCCTGTTATTGCTGCTGTTCTTGTGCCACCATCTGCTTGCAACACATCACAATCCACCTTTATTGTATAACCTGGAACTTGGCTTAAATCTACCGTGGCTCTTAATGCTCTACCAATTAGACGCTGAATTTCTTGTGTTCTTCCAGATTGCTTGCCCTTTGTAGCTTCTCTATCCATCCGTGAGTGTGTAGAGCGTGGCAACATTCCATATTCTGCTGTTAACCATCCTTGGTTAGTATCTTTTAAAAATTTTGGCACTTCCTTCAAAACTGAAGCAGTACATAGTACTTTTGTATCGCCAAAGCTTATCAAAACAGAACCTTCTGCATGCTTGGTAAAGCCATGAATAATTGTTAACTCACGCATTTGATCTACTTTTCGTTGACTTGGACGCATATTGATTCCTGTTTTTTTACAATAAGTGCACAGTATATCTGACTCACCCCGTATTTTGCAGCTTTTATTACTCATTACAACTCATTTTAAGCCTTAAGTAAATATCACAAAACCCTTTGTGGCAGCTATGTAAGCTTTGCTATACTAACGCTAGTTTTTAGCTTGCATATTAATAAACATCTTATGAAAGTAACCTATATAGAAGCCATACAAGTCATTCATAAAAAGGACTTCCCGTGCTACGTTATTACAGGCAAAGAGCCATTCCAAAAAAATAAATTGGTTGACTTGATTAATCAAAAATATAAAGCACAGCAGTTTGAAATTTTACGCACACAGATCACCAATCAGCAATATGATTTTCTTCAACTCAACTACAATACATTTAGCCTATTTGCTGAACAAAGACTCTTACAGTTGCATATTAGTAAAGCGCCTGACAAGAATGCACAGAAGCTACTTACTGAGTGTGTAAATAGCGTGCCACAAAACGATCGCTATTTACTCGTGTTTGAAGACTTAAACAGTGCTCAACAAAAAACAAAATGGTTTCAAACTATCATTCAGAATGCGCTCTATGTACAGATCTGGCCTGTTAGTATTAATGAAGCTATGACATTAATTAAACTTGAACTTACTTCACTTAAAACACCTATTAAACTTACTCAAGATGCCCTTATGCTGTTAGCACAAAAAACAGAGGGCAATTTATTTGCTGCTAGTCAAATTATCAGCCTGTTACAAGATCAGCCTGAAAAAAGCTTTGATCAGTACACTCTTTCTCAATACTTAAGCAATGCTATGAGTTATGATGTATTTGATCTATCTCAAAGTATCGTTGAACAAAATATCAACCGCTCGCTTACGATTCTACAATACTTATTCAAAGAACGTATCGAGACTGCTATCATTTTATGGGCCATTGTAAAGGAAGTTCGAATCTGGCTTAAGCTCTCAACGCAAACACCACAACAGCAACAAAGCACTTTTGTCACGAATAATATTTGGCGTGACAAACAAATTGCCTATCAGCGCTTAATTAAAAAGTTTCACCCAAACCAATATAGCCAATTGTTAAACAAATGCTTTATGATTGATTTAATGATCAAAGGTATAGAGTCTGGGAACGTTGAAAAAGAGCTAAATGAACTAATTTGTCAGCTTCATCATTAAATATACTCACCTTAGTGGCAATCAAAATTACTAAACATTAAACCTAAAGTGGATTACATCACCATCTTGAACGATATATTCCTTTCCTTCTAAGCGTGCTTTTCCTGCATCTTTAGCACCTTTTTCGCCGCTATATTGAATGTAATCATTAAAACTAATGACTTCTGCACGAATAAAACCACGTTCAAAATCAGTGTGAATTTTACCCGCAGCTTGTGGCGCAGTTGCTCCAACAGGAATGGTCCAAGCACGAACTTCTTTGACTCCTGCTGTGAAGTAAGTTTGAAGCTTAAGAAGTTTATAACCAGCACGAATGACACGATTAAGCCCAGGTTCATTTAATCCAAGATCGGCAAGAAACTCAAGTTTTTCTTCATCATTAAGTTCAGTGATTTCCGACTCAATCGCAGCACATACTGCCACAACATCAGCATTATCTGTTGTAGCAAATTCAATGACTTTATCTAGAAAAGGATTATCCTTAAAACCTGTTTCATCAACGTTGGCAATATACAGTGTTGGTTTATTTGTCAACAGTGGTGTTTGCTTAATCCATAGTTGTTGTTCATCATTAAAGTGAAAGCTGCGCGCTGGCTTTTCTGCTTCTAAATGCGCTTTTAGCGTTTGATAAAATTCAAGCTGAAGTTTAGCTTCTTTGTTAGCACTTTTGGCAAGTTTTTGTATGCGAAGGATCACTTTATCAAGTGTTTCAAGATCAGCTAATAAAAGCTCAGTGTTAATAGTTTGAATATCATCAATTGGATCAACTTTGCCTGCGATGTGTACAACATCGTCATTATGAAAGCAACGCACGACATGCGCGATAGCATCAGTTTCACGAATATTGGCTAAGAATTTATTTCCCAATCCTTCTCCTTTAGATGCGCCTGCTACAAGACCTGCAATATCGACAAATTCCATTGTGGCTGGTAATACACGTTGAGGATTGACAATATCAGATAATTGTTTCAAACGTACATCTGGTACAAAGACAATACCGATATTGGGTTCAATTGTACAAAAAGGGTAGTTCTCAGCTTGAATGCCTGCTTTAGTTAATGCATTAAAAAGAGTTGACTTGCCTACATTGGGTAAGCCAACGATTCCACATTTAAAACCCATAATGAATCCTTAAATTTTCTATTTTATTTCATTACATTTTTATTTTTGATGAAGCTGATTCATCACCGCTTGATAGTTCCCGTGTATTATATCCTCTAGATGGGATATCGCACGTTTAATGCTATCGTCGATTGCAATCTTGTCTTCCAAACAAGGTTTGCTTAACACATAACCAATCACTTTACTTTTATCACCAGGATGGTTGATGCCAATGCGCAGTCGATAGTAATCACGAGTGCCAAGAGCTGCATCAATATCTTTTAAACCATTATGCCCACCATGCCCACCTCCTTTTTTTAACCTAAGTTGTCCACAAGGAAGATCAAGCTCATCGTGAGCAACAAGAATTTCCTCAGCATCAATTTTATAAAATTGAGCAAGCTTAGACACGGCAAGTCCGCTTTTATTCATATAAGTATGAGGATAGAGAAGCCAGAGTTTATCGTTTGCAATATAGCTTTGAGCAATTGCCCCATGAAATTTGCTATCAAAAGAAAGTGTAGTATTAAGCTTACGTGCTATAGATTCGACAAACCATTCACCTGCATTGTGGCGTGTGCCCTCATATTGTGCACCGATGTTACCAAGACCAACTATCAGTTTAATTTTAGACATTCAGACAATTTATTTTCCAACAACGTAATTGGGCTTGGAGTATATACTCATCACAAATTATTTTACAGATTTTTTCGCGTTGCATTCTCAGTAAGTAGCTTAGCATTTATGCATAAATGCTAATAACCCTATCTTACCAGTCCATCGTAATTATGTATTCCAACAGCAAAGAAAATGATTTGCTTTGCCCACAAAAAGCTAAACAAACCAATATATGCAGCACCAATGACATCGCTTAAATAGTGTTGACCACTCACTATTCGACTAATCGAAATAAGGATAGCAAGGATGATGAATATAAAAGTAAGCTTTTTGTTTTGCAAAAAGTAACTAAGCCCTAAAAAGCCTGCGAAAGCAAGTGAGGTATGACCCGATGGAAAGCTATTAAAGAGACGTTTGTGTGAGAACCCATGAAAACCATACAAACCATCTTGTAAAAATAACTCGGGTCGATAGCGTGCAACAAGGATTTTTACGACCAAAGTTGTGACAATCGCAATGAATAATGTTAATGTCCATATCATTAGGCGTTGATTAAGTTTGCGACGAACGTATTGCCAAATGCAAATAAGAAAAAGCACAAAAAACAAACTCGCCCAATTATTGGGGGCAAATAAGGTCGAGATAAATTTAGAAAGTTTGGTGAATACAAGGACTTGGTTTATGTGGTTATTGATATTTAGTATGAATAATCGATCAAGATAAAGATAGCAAAGTATACAGATTATGAACGTGATAATGCCAACATAAAGTGTGTTTTTAATTAATGGTTTAAAGTTATCTAGTTTTTTCATTTAAATTATTATGTCAAATTTTTAGGTAAAGAAAGAGTAGACATTTTTAATGGTTGAAGAAAGTGATTATTGCGGGTTTTTGCTTGCTTAGTTATTATTTGTGATGCGTGCATAAACTCGAGAAAATATTTAGTTATGGCAATGACAGGCTTAAAATTAACAGCTGATGGTTGGATTAATATTGCCACCAAGTATCATTCCCCCAATTATAACGATAGACCTGAAAATACGACTATTAGTCTTTTGGTCATCCACTGTATTTCTTTGCCAGAAGGGTGTTATGATAATGATAACGTAGAGTATTTCTTCCTAAATAAATTGGATTGCAGCCAAAACTCAAGTTTTCAAACCTTGCAAAATATGCGCGTATCTAGTCATTTTTATATTAAAAGAGATGGGGAGATCTTACAATTCGTATCAATAAATAAACGCGCATGGCATGCGGGGTTAAGCGAGTACAAAGGGCAAACTAATTGTAATGATTTTTCTATCGGTATAGAATTGCAAGGTACAGATAAAACGAGTTTTACAGATGAGCAATATCAAAGTATTGCTAGTTTAAGTAAAGCCTTGATTTATGTTTATCCGCAAATTAAAGGCAACGTTGTCGGTCACCAAGATATTGCACCAAATAGAAAAACGGATCCAGGAGTTGGCTTTGATTGGCGGCGTTTTATGACCAGTGTTTTAGATCCTGAAAATGATAATTAGACTTTTGTAAACAAATTTTTTACTATACAGTTCTTCGCATAATGATAAGAAATCTGCAGAGAAGGTTGCAATTATGGCATTCATGTTAACATTCATTATTATAAGTTTCTTGATTATTTTAGGTTCTTTATTCATTTGGTCAAATAAGATGTTGATTGTTGTGATGCAGTTAAAAGAGCGCCAACGTTATATGTGTAATTTCTATCATGTGAACTATGTGCCTAACTTTAAGCCAGCAGTAGTGATTAGTAATAATGTGAACTTATTTCTGGCTGTGCTGTTACGTAAAATTGCTAAACAGCCTGTAACTGTGGTGATGGAATGTCATAACCCACCTGGCAGATTGATCGATTATTTACTTAAGCATTCAGGTGTTAAAATTTTATCTCAAGCCTTTATAAGCTCATGGACAGGAGAAGGTATACTCCTTGCACATCAAGATTTATATGATAAAGTCATCAAGCTTAATAATGAGATTATTCCTATGCAAGTCTGTGGTTTCGAATGTATCAAATACACACGTGGTAGAAACGTTCCACAATGGTTACATCTGAGTTTTTTTGAACCTATTAGCATTTCTCTATCTAACAAAGCACTTAAAGATCTGTTAGCAGAAAAAAATATTTACGCCTGGGAGCGCTATGTTTCACTTATGCCATCTATTCCGGAAGTATGGATAAAGCAAGCAAAAGCAAGAAAAGGTAAAAAAGTGATTGTCGATTCCACGGGCGTTGAACTGAGTTCTGAGCGCTTATTGGTCGCGACTTTAGCATTGTCTAAACTGATGGAGCCTAGATTAAGAGAGCAAGAGCGTATTGGTATTTGTTTGCCACCGAGTGTCGGTGGGGCAATGGCTACGATGTGTGCTTTTGTTTTGGGTAAAACGATTGTTAATTTAAATTATACTGCCTCAACAAGTGCATTGGATGCAGCTATTTCAGAATCTAATATTAAAACCATTGTTACTTCAGGACGTTTCATTGAGCAATTGAAGAAGAAAGGTTTTTATTTAGAAGAAGTTTTTAGTCAGTGTCACATTATTTTGTTAGAAGACATGCGTCAGCAATTGGATAAATTTACGTTATTAAAGACTTTGCTACATGTGAAACTCTCTTCAGCAGAGCATTTGATTGCGCATTATGTAACACGCGTTTCAACAGATCATACGGCTGCGATTTTATTTAGTAGTGGCAGTGAGGGGAAACCAAAAGGAGTAGTGTTAAGTCATAAGAATATTCTGGGGAATGTGAAGCAGTCGATGATTATTTTAGGCGCAAAGTCAAACGATTCAATTTTAAGTATTTTGCCGATTTTTCATGCTTTTGGTATGACGGCTACGACAATATTACCTTTAATTGAAGGTGTTTTTATGATTTGCCACCCAGATCCTACTGATGCGGCTATGTTAGGCACATTAGCAGAAAAATATAAACCTACAATTTTATGTGGGACATCAACTTTCTTTAGAATTTATGCTCGTGCCAGACAACTTACTGCGGAACAGTTTTCATCTTTAAACTTTGTTGTTGCAGGTGCTGAGAAGCTTTTACCAGAAGTAAGAAGTATGTTTGAGAAAAAATTTGGCAAGATTATTTATGAAGGTTATGGCACAACTGAGTTAAGTCCTGTTGCATCTGTCAATCAGCCAGATGAAGGTGGGATAATTCGTAATAAGGTTGGTACTGTTGGAAATGCAGTACCAGGTGGGCGATTTATGATTATTGATCCAGAGTCAAAAGAAGAGTTACCAGCTTTGGAGGCAGGTATGATTACCTTTGGTGGTGTGAATGTAATGGAAGGTTATCTACATAACTCAGAAAAAACTACAGAAGTGATTTTTAAACGAAATCGCATCCGTTGGTATCAAACAGGTGATAAGGGTATGCTTGATGAGGATGGATATTTAACAATTTTAGATTGTTATTCACGCTTTGCTAAATTAGGTGGGGAAATGGTCAGCTTGTCAGCTGTAGAAAATGAAATTATAAAACTTATTGGTATTGACGATGAAAAAAATGAGATTTTAGCGGTGGCAACTCCAGATCAAAAAAAAGGTGAGTGTGTGTCACTTCTATATACAATCGACATTAAAGCAGAAGATCTGAAACAAAAAGTAAATAACTCAAGAATGAATAATCTACTTAAACCACAAAATTACTTTAAAGTCGAAAGTATCCCAAAACTTGGCTCTGGAAAAACAGATTTCGCAGCAGCTAAAAATCAGGTGTTAGAACTTCTACGTTAGTGACAAGTGCATAATTCGAATATTTTAACCTTAGTGCAAATCATGGATGGGGTTGTTATTTCCAAAAGTTTTCACGATAATATTTTAAAAAACTATTAAATATTAAAGGTTTTTTAATAGGATTGTGATATAGTCCAAGCTCAAATCAAGGCAAGGCTTTAATACCATGCGTTTATCTTTTTCTAAATCTATTCATCCTGTGAGTCAAAAATTAGCAGATATTGTAATTCGTAAAAAAACCAACCTTGCACTATCAGTGGATATGACAGATAGTAAAAGTTTACTTCATTTAGTAGAACAAACAGCAGATCACATTGCGGTTTTAAAAACACATATCGATATCATTTCAGATTTTACACCTAAACTTACCCAAATATTGCGGAAACTTGCCGATGAAGCTGGTTTTTTAATATTCGAGGATCGTAAGTTCGCGGATATTGGTCATACGGTTTGTCATCAAGTTAAAGATGGTATCTATCATATCGCCCAGTGGGCAGACATTATCAATGCACACTTATTGCCAGGTGTAGGCATAATAGAGGGGCTCAAAAAGGGATGCCAAGGTCGCGACATAGGGCTCTTATTATTAGCACAGATGAGTAGCAATGGTAATTTGTTCAGTGATGCCTATACCGCTAAAACGGTTGAAATTGCAGAACGAAATAAAGATTTTATAATGGGTTTCATTGCTCAGCAAAAGCTTAGTCAAGATAATGATTTAGTTACGATGACACCAGGAGTGAGTTTTTCAAGTTTAGAAGATGATCTAGGTCAAAACTATCATACTCCTCAATATGTAATTAAGGAAAAAAAATCAGATATTATTATTGTAGGTCGTGGCATATATGGTGCACAGAATCCAAAACAAGCAGCTATTGAATATCAACAACAAGCCTGGCAGTTTTTAAATAATATATAGCTCCAAAAAAGCAGATTAGGCTATTGTAAATAGAGCAACTTATTGTTTTGTCGATGATTTTTTTAAAAAAGTTTATCCAACGTTAAATGCTAGTAATATAACCAAAAATTATACACACTAAGGGCCGTACTATTTTCATTTAGATTACTGGTTGCTTTTTTTGTTTCCTTATGGGTATTGAATTTAGTAATTATAGGAGTTATTATTTAGCCATAAGCATTAGAAAGTAGATGTCTCATAAAATAAATGAAAATTTTCACTTTTTCATTATATCTGCGGTTTAAAATGAATTACTACGTTTAATGAAAATCTTAAATTTTGCAAAATGTCATAAAAATTATTTATACATCGGGATCCAGTTAATCATTAAAAAGTTAATTGTAAATATTATGGGGTTAATCAGTTTATTGAGTATTAGCTACGCCTTAAATTTAAATTCACCAAGCTATGATTTAGAATCAATCACACCTGAAACATGGCAACAAGTAAATTTAAGCTATTCAGATATCATTAATGGAAAGAAATATCCAGCTGAAATTAAGTTATTACGCCCAATTACTTGGTTAAAAGAGCAGGGTATGGATAAATTAGGAAATCAAGTGAATTTATCGATTCCTGAATTTGGTGTTGATAGGGTTGAGGTAAAAGTAACAGAAATAAACCCTACAAGTATAGATACCTCAAGTCTTGATTGGCAAAAACAAAACTCAAGACCTGTTATCAGCACTTTTAAGCGTTATGCAGAAGATGTAAGGACTTATAAGTTTAAAGATGATCAAGGTAATATCGAAAAAATCAATGCAACGCCTAATCATCCATTTTATGTAAAAAATAAAGGTAAGTTTATTGAGATTGATAAGGTTCTCTCTAGTGACAAATTAGTGCGTCAATTGGGTAAAGCGGTTAGTTTGGTTTGTCCTGTAGGTAAAACGGTTAGTTGCGGTGAGCAGTATAATAAAGACGGAAAACCTGTTGTTGTTTATAATATGGAGGTCTATAGGGAGCATGTTTATTTTGCAGGGGAAGGTAGCGTCTTAGTTCATAATGTTTGTGGTGAACTAATGTCAGATGGTGAAAGAGGTTTTTTTGCTCAAGAAATATTGAAATCCAAATATTACAATGATCATATTGGATACAGAAATTTAGTAAGCCAAGCGGAAAAAAGAATACGAGAAGTCACAAAAAAATATACCTCACCAAAGTATATTTATCGTTTAGATGATAGACCGCCAAGTGATATATTTAAGGAAGGCTTTATAGCTAGAGATAAAAATAGTAACGTCAGTTTAAATGATTACGTTGCTGATGGGAAAGCCGCATCAAAATATGTATCAACAACATCGAATAGCAATTATATAGTTGATTCATTTAAAGCAAGAAATCCTGGATCAAATTCATATTTATATAAAATAAAAAATGATCATCAAGGTATTTATATTCCTTATTCAAAGGAGGTCAATATTGAAAACAGGTTGGCTTATATTAGCCAGAGTGAATATACCTATATTAATCAGATTCCGTCAAATATAATTGTAAGCGCTGCACGAATATAGATTTTTTAAAAAAGTAGACTTCCATTTTGACCCTAAATGGAAGTCTGAAATTTATTGGGTCTAAAAACAATAATTGAACTATATAAAATGGGAGTATATATGAAGTTAAATAAGATGTTTTTAACATTTTCCGCTATTTTGTCTGTTAATCTTGTTGTTGCAGATATTAGGGAAAATAATCTCAGAGATAAGCAAGAGATAGTTTATTCAAGTATTGCAGTGGATATGGAAAAAAATAGAATTTTCCCGCAGCAAGTTTTCTCAACGAAAAATGGTATTATTTTAGCTTCAATAGGGAATGAATTTTATAGGAAAGATAATAGCGAAAAATGGCAAAAAATTGGTAGCATTAAATTAAATCAAGATGAAAAAATTATTGATATTATTTACGATAATAGTGCAGGTAGTAATTTATCTTTGGTTTTAACAGATAAAGGTCAATTATTTGGTTCAAATCAAGATCTTAATAATCTTACTTTAATAAGAAGTGGTATTAAAAAAGTAGCTTTAATTGATGATCATATTATATTACTGAGAGATAACATGTTACTGAGTTGGAATACTTATTCAATTAAGGGAGATTTAATTGAGTTGAATAAGAGATTTGCAGTTGATGCCATTGATGCTTATATTAGAGGTAACTCTGTTATTTCCATTACTAGCTTTAAGCTCCCTATCAGTGGCAGTGATTCCTATATCGGGCGGAGGCATAATATTAAGGACGGTAGTGTTCTAGGTGAACTTCCTTTAGGTTACTTCATGTATGACCTGTCGGCTAGTCTGGATTTCGTGGCTTACAATAATGATGTTTATGCATTGAGAAATTATGATGGACTTCTTGTTAAAATCTCTGGAAATGGAAATTTTAAAATAATATATAAGTTTGGCTTTCCCATTACTAAAGGGAGAATTGATTTGCAAGTAATAAGTAGTGAAAATGGGAATCTCAAGGAGAAACTTGTTATTCAGACTGACAATAAACACTATATTTATGATATTGAAGAAAACAATATGACACCTATAAATTTAATAAACACTGATGAAATTATAGATTCTGCAATGGACGCTGATGGTTCTATTACTTATATTACAGGTGTTAAAGAAAGTGTTAAAGAAAAGAAAATATTTGAGGCATTTAATAAAGCAAATTACCCATGTTTTATATTTAATGATATCACACACTTACCAATAAGTATTAATACTAAACTTAGGTGTTCAACAGATGTTAGGCTAAGCCCATCATTCAATCTTAATGATACAAGGGTATATGCCAATGGCGTTAATCAATTTCCTTTAACTTTAAGCTATCAAGTTAAGAAACTAAGTGACGTGCAACTACTTCCACCTGGACACTCAAATCTTGTCAATACAAACAATTTATACATAAAAAATGAATTCAACAATACAGTACCACTTAATATGGTTAATCCATTTGAAGGCGCAAAAACAAGTCCTGCATATAGTTTGATGCGAAATGATTTTAATTTAGGTGTATATAATCCCTCTGTCAGAAGTGAGAGTAATAGCGGAGCCAATTTTTTTGCTAATACAGGTGAAAAGCAATTCTATTTTATGGTTCCAGACTCAAATTATATTAACACTAACCAAAAGTATTCATTATGTACTAAACAACCTGAACAAGATAGAAACTTTAATACATGTGCAAGTCAGGTGGATATAACAGCGATACTACCATTGAAAATTCACAGTATGGGTAAGAGTTTTGTACATGAGCCTGGTAGCTCAAATATCTATAAGCCGTCTTATTCTGTGTATGAATTTAAACCAGACAACGGTGTTCAACTATATAAAGTGCTTAATAAAACTTTCGGAAATCACTCACATGAATTTCAAGCAGATTGGAAGAATCCAAGCCTTTTAAACTCTGGGTATAACTCAAGTGATACGAGCGGTTGGCTTACAAGAGTTGGGAATGCAACACTAACGATTCCAAGTTCAAAGGTTGGTGGAAGTCCTTATGTTTATCTTGGTAATTATGGTGATCATAATATTAACGTTTCAGATGGGATCACAGTAACGCTTGATACAACTAATGGTTATGACGGTAGTGATACTTCGCCTATTAAAAATAAAAGCGATTATCTCGTTTGGGTTGGAGTTAGCAGGATAACCCCTAAGTGTTTTCCTTTCATTTGTTTTCCAAACGCTCATATGACAGTAGATAATGTTAGAGTCGATTTACAAGATATGTATGGCAATATCACAAGAGATGTTCTTTTAAATAACGGCGAAGAATTAAGAATTTAATTCTCAAATATAGCGTCATAAATTTATTTCTAATCAATAAGGGGGAAGAGTAAATGTATTCTTCATTAAAAAAGCGTATTACTTTATTTGGCTTTATTATTTTTTTCAACGAAGTAAATGCAGATAATTTCATCGCTACAAAAAACTCTGATTTATCAGCTGTTTCTACAGAAGATACATCAGAAATACTTAACAAAAAAGCAATACAGCTTAATGAAAGTGTAGAAAAAAAGGATTTTTTAAGGGGAAATGGAGCGGATAATAATATTGAGTCAAGTGCATTTAATTTTGGTGGGTTTTTAAGTGCTAAGGTTGACCAAAGGACTTTAAGTTTAGGGGTATCTGTTCAAGTTGCCCAAATTCTTTCTCATAATTTAAATGGTCCGCAGATGAAAATTATGCTTTCGTATAACCATAATTCTAATTTAGACTCTTATCAGGTAGGTAGAGGTTGGGGATTTAATTTAACTCATTATGATGCAAACAGCCAGTATTTATCCTTATCAAGAGGGGGAAGATACTTTATTGAGGATATTGCAGACCCACAATTAAAATACTACAAACTAAAAGACATTAGAGTTAATTATTGTCCAGACGAGGAGAGTAATGCTTTGCTCTCTATTCAATATAAAGATGGACTGACTGAATATTTGGATCAGTATGGACGTGTTTTTAAAATTACGAATGAGCGTGGTGATCAAGTTTTTATTAAGTATGTTAATGAATCTTTATTAATTGATCAGATTTGGGCAGAGGATCAAGAGTCTGGAGTTGTTTTCAATTACGAGGGAGGAAATGTAAGAATCACCAGTAAAGGGTTATCTGGAAAGGATCAAGAAATTCGGTTAATTAAAAATAATGGGACATTAAGTTCTGTTATTCTTCCGGATAAGAAAAGCATAATAACATATGACTATGACTACAATGGTCTTCTATCTCAAATAACCTACCCAACAGGTCTTAAAGAAAATTTCGATTATGAGCTTTTGTCACAAAATTATGGACAATGGTCTGTTTATTATGTATCCCGTCATAAAGTTATCCCTGGTTTTAAGCAAGAAAATATAGTTACAGAATATAAGCCTTTATCTGATGAGAATTATTTAGGCGAAAGATACACAGTACCTTCAAAAGGTGTTGATCCAATGTATGAGCAACACAGTAGTTATCAATATATAACTGAGAAAAAGACAGATTATACAAAGGAAAGGTATACCTACAATAAATTTCATTTACTGGACAGCAAAGAAATTTATACCCTCAATAATGTTGATAATACAGTGCAGGAAGAGAACTATATTTACGAATTCACTTTAGAGAGTTCATTTGATGAGTTACCTGATACCTATAATTTTCCGAGCAAAACGATCACACGTTTTTATAATTTAGAAAATAACAAAAGTAAGAATGCAGATGCCTATCGCGAATTAATAACAAAATCAAGCTATGATGAATATGGGAATATTATCAGTACAACAGACGCGCTTGGCGTAACCAAAACTATTAGCTATTGTTCACCGGATGGTAGTACAAATGGATGTCCAAAAGACAATAGCGGTTTTGTTCGTTTCCCCAAAGAAGAAGTCATTAAATCTTCCAGTAATGTTAGCGGCACTGCTGTTTCACCGCAAATAAAGCAATATCATTATCAAAAGCTCAATAACACAAACTTGATTGTGCCAACAAAAACGCTTTATGGCTATTTGGATCAATCTGGAAAAGCTAGCTTTTTTCATCAGGAAGAAAATAACTATTTTGAAGACCGTAGTCAGGCTGATCATTTTGCGCTGATTAAAAATATTAGTTTACAAAACTTAGCTATAACGAGAGATAGCCAAAATGAGCAACTAGCGCAAATCAATACAGGCTTTAGTTATGAATTTAAAAATAACCAAATAGTAACAACTACTTACCCTAAAATAAACCTAAAGCAAGCTGCAGCAGTTGCTCAGAAAAAGAAAGTCATAAAAGACAAATATACTAGTTTGCCGGTTATTACTGAAGATGCAATGGGCAATAAAAGCTATAGATATTACGATGATTTAAGCAGAATATTTGAAGAAGTCTATGGTCTTGGTACAGAACATGAGATTCGAACGAAATATGAATATATATTAAATAATCATGAAATAGCCATGATTACCACAGACCCTAATGGTTATCAGGTTAAATCGACTTATGACATGCTTGGAAGAATTATAGGTAAATATCGTCAAGCGCTTGACATAGATGGAAATGCTATTGCTGGAAAGTTTGAAAAGTTAACTGAAAATACTTATGACAGTGCTGGCAGACTTGTCCAAGTTAAACATTACGATACAGATGTTTTCAACGATGAAGTGGAAAATATTGTTAAGCTAGACTATGACATATTAGGAAGACAGCAACGTATAATTGATTCTGATGGAGCAATTACTTATACAATCTATGACGACGTTAAAAACATTAAACGGGAATGGAAAGAGGGGAAAAAAGGGGATAAATCTCCTGTTAGAGAAACTTTACTAAACCAAGACAATCAACCAATAGTTTTGAGATTATTGCGTCAAGATGGCTCTGTATATCATGAAGTACATAATACTTACGATGCTCTAGGGCGTTTAATAACAACAGTAAATGAAAATGGCTCCCAAACAAATTTTATATATAACCCAAAAGGGGAGTTAATTTCTAAAGAACTAGATAATGGAACTTCAATAAATTACTTTTATGATTTATTAGGCAATACTATCCAAATTAGTGTGATAACAGATAAAAAAGAAGAATTTGTTTTAGGTCGACGTTATTATGATGAACTAGGACAATTGAAGTGGGAAACTAATACCGATAACAATAAGTCATATTTTAACTACGATGTCATGGGTAACGTTATTGAGCATATTAATAAATATGGAGCGAGCCTCAGATCTGAGATTGATCCAGTAACACAGCTGAAGAGTAAAAGTTTTATTGAAAATGATGATGAGTACACCGTGCAGTACAGATATGATCCGAAAACAGCGACATTAGTCAATATGACAGATGCTAATGGGAATTACCATTATGTTTATAATGCTGATGGTTCTTTAAAGCATGAACGCTACCGGTATGGATCAGAGTTAGAGCATGAATCTCAATACATGTATAGCAGATCAGGAAAGCTCAGTTCATTTATTGATTTTCAAGGAAATACTACTCGCTATCACTACACTAATATGGGTAGGATATCAAGTATTGACTATAAAGAAGCAGGTAATAGTGACTATGACCTTAATTATGTGCGTTACCAGTATGACAACCTAGGTCGTGTAATAGAGAAAAGCATCAAGAGTAAGATTACAACTAAATTCTATTACGACCATGATACAGGTGTGTTAAATACCCAAGAGGATTATGTTGATGGGAGCTTGGTAAATAAACTTGAGTATGAGTATCGCGAAAATAAAAATTTAGCTAGAGACGATGGTGCTAGTTTACTTAGCGGCAATATCTCTAAGCGCACAAGAACCGATGAGCAAGGGAATATCGCCATAGAAAGCTATGACTATGATCTCATGAATAACCTTAAAAGCTATCGCTGCCAAGGTGTATTATGCCCTAGGGATTCTCTCAAGAATGTTATTACCAAGCAGGTATATACTTTCGATAGTTTTAATAATATTAGAACTATTACAACAAATTACATTGATAAGCATGATAATTTAGAAAAAAATAACGTAACAACCTATTACTATGATTCCGCCAATCCTGTCAAGCTACTAAGGTATACCAACTCAGTTTCAGAATATGGAAATTCTAGAACGTTAGAATATGATAAGGCAGGAGCGATAACTTTAGATGATTATGGGAATGTACTTACGTATGATAAATTAGGGAGAACAAAAAGTTTTATAGCTTTTGGTGAGAGCTCAGGTCAAAAAACAACCTATGGCTATAATGGTTATAATCAAATGGTTTGGCAAGAAGTGCCTAAACAGGAAAAGTTATTTTTATACTATATTGGCAATCAACTAAAGCATGAATCTCAAGATGGAGAATGGCTAACTTATCTTTCAGATGGGCAGAGCAAAATAGGACAGATAAAGCAGACGAATAATAGTAAAAACATAACGGGCTTATCCTTTTATTTAAAAGATATGAACCAAAGTGTTTTATATGATATTCAACCATCTTTAACTAATGGACAATTTAAATTGGTAAGTCAAAAAACTTATAGTCCTTATGGGATAGCAACTGATCTTTTGCAAACAGAAAGCACTGATATTGAAAGTCTTTTATTGCATAACATGTCTATTGGTTACAATGGTCAAAGAACCGATGCAATAACAGAGTATCAGTTTTTAGGAAACGGTTATAGAGCCTATAATCCCGCACTTAAAAGATTTATGTCGTATGATAGTATGTCTCCTTTTGAAGCAGGAGGTATTAATGGTTATTTATATGGTGCTAACAATCCCATTATGTACCAGGATCCAAGTGGACATTTTATTGTATCACTTTTAACAAGCATTATTGTTGGCGCTATCGTTGGTACTGTAGCAAATACCGTAATTACAGGAGCACTTACTGACTGGAATGGTGAAGCGATGTCTCAAGCAGCATGGAAGGGAGCTATTTTAGGGGCTGTAGGTGGTGCTATCAGTGGTGGTTTTAGTGCAGCCGCAGCAGTAGGGATTATTGGAAGTGCAGCAGCAGGAGTTACTTCCTCTGTGGCGGATATTGCTATAACAGGTGCGATAGGATTTGGCTTGGATGTGGCAACTGGATCAAACCCCTCTGATGCTTTAAGAGGGCTGGGCATAGGGCTTGGTATTGGTGCGTTAACTGCTGGTATCGGTTATGGTGTAGGTAAGATACTCAAGGCTGCCAAACCTCAAAGAGCATGCTTTACGGAGGGGACATTGGTATTGGTATGGGACGATGAGTCTGGGGCAATACATAAAGAGATACAAGATATTAATCTTGGGGATTTTGTGATTACTAGTTATGAAACTGATCAAGAAGTAGGTGATAATAATGCACTTCAAAGTGCAGAAGAAGATGATTCTAATAATGATGTCTTGATAATTGATGAAAACGAAGAAAATAATTTAAAGGTGGCATAATTTTTTATGAAAATCATTATTAGTATTTTAGCGTTTTTAAGTATAGCGTATGGCAAAAACTTAACTTTACCAAGCTATGATTTAGAATCAATCACACCAGAAACGTGGCAGCAAGTGACGCTAAACTATAACGATATAATTGACGGTAAAGAATATCCTGCTGAGATTAAACTTCTACGTCCGATTGAGTGGTTAAAAGCAAATGGCATTGATGAGGTGGGTAACAAAGCTTTATTTTCATTACCAGAGTTTGGGGTTGATTCAGTTGAAGTAAATGTAACAGAAATAAACGCTACAAATATAGACACCTCAAACATTGATTGGCAAAAGCAGAGTTCAAGACCAGTTATAACAACTTTTAAGCGTTATGCAGAAGATGTTAGAACATACAGCTTTAAAGATGAGCAAGGCAATATTGAAAAAATTAATGTAACGCCTAACCATCCATTTTATGTAAAAAGCAAAGCTGATTTTGTTGAAATTGATAAGATTTCAGTTAGTGATAAGTTAGTAAGTCAAACTGGCAAGCAAGTTAAATTGGTTTGTCCAGTTGGCCAAGAAAGTAGTTGTGGTCAGCGATATAATAAATATTTTGAGCCCATTGAGGTTTATAATTTAGAGGTGTACCATGAGCATGTTTATTTTGTTGGGCACAAACAACTTTTAGTACATAATACTTGCCTAAGATTAAAAGATCTTGCAGCAAGGAAGTTATTGTCATCAAATCTAAATACGGCAATTAGAGTTGATACAAGAACAATAGAGGAAATATCTTCAGCTGGGGGCTTTAAGACTCAAGTGTTTGCAAATGAACCACGCAGCATACACCCAGATCATGTTTTGATGAATGCTATTTCAGCAGTTGAAGGCAGTGGTTATGAAGGTGCTATGAGGGCATATCGTGGTTTTTCAGGGAATGCCAATGCTTTAGCGCCAAAAGCGGCTATTAACGTTTATGAGATAAATATGAAAGGGTTTTCTTTTCTAAGGTTTGACAATTTTTCTTTAGAGCAGTTAAAAAGTATGGGAGCTCCATTAGATGCCCATATAACTGGAGAAATTCAGTTATATGGGCCTATAACTGTCGACCGTATTAGGCATCTTGGAAAATTGGGTGGAAGTAACTTTATTGAAAGATTTATTAACAAACAAAAACTAAAGAGTCACAGCAATTCTCACTGAGTTTTGCAAATAAAGAGACACAAGATATCAATCTCGGGGATTTTGTGATTACTAGTTATGAAACTGATCAAGAAGTAGGTGATAATAATACACTTCAAAGTGCAGAAGAAGATGATTCTAATAATGATGTCTTGATAATTGATGAAAACGAAGAAAATGATCTAAAGGCGGCATAATCAACTATGAAGATTATTCTTTTTACTTTAACTTTCTTAAGTATATCTTATGGTAGAAACTTGCCTTTGCCTAGTTACGATTTTGAGCCAATCACGCCTAAAACATGGCAGAAAGTTGAGCTTAAGTATTCAGATATTATTAATGGTAAAGAGTATCCTGCTGAGATTAAAATGCTGCGTCCGATTGACTGGTTAAGAGCAAACAGCCTTGATAAGATAGAAAGTGATGTTAACTTGTCTATTCCTGAATTTGGAGTTGAAAATGTACAAGTCACAGTAACAGCAATTCAATTTATCAAATTAGATATTTCTGGTATTGATTGGTCAATAGATAGAAAAAGACCCGTAATCAGTCTATTTAAACGCTATGCAGAAGATGTTAGGATTTATACGTTTAAAGACGATTTAGGGAACATTGAGCAAATCAACGCGACACCAAACCATCCTTTTTATATAAAGAATAAAGGTGCATTTGTTGAAATTGATAAAGTCTTAGCAAGTGATGAGTTGTTGAGTCAAACTGGCAAGCAAGTTAAATTGGTTTGTCCAGTTGGTCAAAATAGTAGTTGTGGTAAACCTTATAATAAAAGTAGCGAACCTATCATTGTCTACAATTTAGAAGTTTATAGGGAGCATATTTATTTTGTAGGCGATCTTGATGTTCTTGTGCATAACAAAAGAGATTTAGTTCATGAGTCTCGTTTTATAAATAAAAGAGCTTATGAAGACCAAAAATCAATAGGTAAAATTTCTTATACTACAGAAAAAGGAAGTAAATATTCATATCATAAAAATAAATTTAAACGTGAAATGAGTAAATATATAGTGATTGAAAATGGTTATACAGGAAAAATAATATCTAGTAATAAAGCAATAATTAGCTCATTTGATTATGACGCAATGAATTATTTTTTAGATGTTGTTGAGAAAGCAAACTCAATAAATATGGGGGACAGTGCTTCTGAGGCATATATAAGTGCAGAAAGTTATTTTAATAGGTTTTTATACCATGGAAATGGTGTGTATGATCGAATATATAGTTTTATGAACAAAGATTACTATATTCGGCATGATTCTTTAATGAGTACAAAAGGATTTAATGTCATAGATTATATAGGAGATAAAACACCTCCCGCTACACATGTTGGTCATAGGATTTGTTGATTAGCAATTATGTGAGAATTTTTGTGGTTGTGTTCTTTCACTCACGACAGCAACGGTTGTCTCATCGGCTTGGATATATGGCAAAAGCTTCATCTGCTCAAACACTTCATCCACAACAGGTTGTACTTTTTCGCCTAACTCAGCAAGCCAGTGACACATGCTGTTGCGTGGCAGGTCAATTTCAAGCTGTTTTCAGATTTGCTCCTGGCGATACAGGGGTAAGTGATGGCAAAACTTAGCTTGAACAATATACCCATCGTAAATCATTTTACCGAGTTTGGGATGTGAAAATTGTCGTTAATCCTTGAGCTTAAACTTGCTGAAATTTCAGGCAAATCATCGTCAAAAAACGACTTGATTCTTGCCTAGCCCCTATGGCATTTGCAACAGAAATGGTTGATAAACTAACTTTACCCGATAGAGTAAGTATTATGTATGAAAACTTTAATTTTATTCCTGAGATTTAGATATAGCATATTTGCTGAGGTTACTATAGCAGGGACGACTAAATTAAGCTTTGCAAATATAGCAACTTATTGCTTTACTTTTGATTGTCTTGTTGAGACCTGTTTATGGATAATAGTAAAATAGTTTGTGACGGACATGTCAATTTGATCGTATTACGTTAAGGAGTGAAGTCAAATGAATGATCAACAAACAATAAAATCAAGAGTTCTTGATTTGAAAACCTATATGATGCACGCTGGATTGACAGCTTGCATGGTTATAACGTTCGGGATGGTGCAAAAAGCGTACTCAATACCAAGCCAGAGTCAACCTAATGCTTCATTAGAACAAGTTGCTCCAAAAGTTGTACTTAATTCGTCAGAAAAATGTTCATCTCAATTAAAGACATTAAGTTCAATTACAGTCTCTGAGGTTGAAGATGCACAACAAGCATGGGGTAATGGTATTGTTGCGATAGGTAAAGCCTATCTCGATAAAGGAGATTATCAACAAGTTGCCAAAAATATAATTAATAAACTATACGCCTATAATTATGAAAACGGTGTGGTAATGTTCAAGCCAACTAAAGCAAGAGAATCACTTTTTAGAAAAACCAAAGAATCTGCCTTGTCATATTTTGTTGGTAATAATGCAAAATTTAAAGAAGATAAAGGTTTTGCTTTGGAACCATGGACAAAAGTAGAGTTCCATAATAGTGAAATGTATTTCCATGGCGATATGGCAATTGCAATGGGAACCTATGACTTTACTGATACAAAGAGTAAAACTACGACGGTGGAGTATACATTTGCTTATGTCAAAGATCCAAGTGGGCAATTAAAAATTGTGCTTCACCATTCATCTGTTCCATATGGCAGTTAAAAAATTAACAATACAATAGTAATTGACTTTAGTCATTGACTTTTTGCCCAACTCCGGGTACTGATATTATAGTGAAATTCACACCTTTAGGAACAATTCCCATGTTTAAGCGTGTACTCCTTTTATTATTTTTTAGTATCTCATCCCCTATATTTGCTGACGATTCTTGGGAAGTCAGCGTAAAAAACGCGCCTAGCGGATTATTTGATTTTAATGTCTACGCTGTCACATGGCAGCCAACATTTTGTAAACTTTATAGATCATTTAGCTGTAATTGCAAGAATGAATTCAAAGTTCATGGGATATGGCCCTATTATGCAACACCTTACCATATAAAAAGCGATACTCACATTAGAAATTATCATCCTTCATATTGTTTTAAGTCAAAAGGGTGCCCTGCTTTAGAGCAATGCGCCATCGATCCAACAATACTAAAAATGATCAAAAACAACGAAAATCTATTTTCTTTATATCCAAACAACGATCAATTATTTAGCAAAGAATGGGAAAAGCACGGTACGTGTTCTGGACTTACACAGATTGAATACTTTGAGCAGGCATTAAAGTATAAAGAAAAGATATTTCCTTATCTTTACAAATTGGTTACTTTTTTTAATTTATCTTTGCCAATTAATGATCAAGAAGTTGACATTGCTGAAATTCGCGCGTTTCTTCCACAAAGTGTAGGTTTACGGTGTGCTCAATTTGATAACAGGAGTTATCTTTATGAAGTTCATTTTTTTATAGACAGAAAAGGAGAAACGTTTGCAGAAACAAATACTCAAATAGGTGAAGAATGCCCAGATAAAGTTATTATACCCCACACTCTAATTTAGAAATTTAAATATTTAACGCTATGTCTTGTATCTGTATCGGTTTGAGTTTTTTGGAGTATTTAGTTTAGTGTCGTGCGTTTCATTTCATACGCGCCATTTCAATCGTGCTAGCAACTCATCATAATTTTCACCCTCTACTAAGAGTTTAGATGCCCCGTCAACAGAGGATGTGGCTGCATTAACCCTAGCTTGATTGTCATACTTAACCACCCATGTCGGTAAAGCGATTGTTAAATCTTCTCTCAACAAAGGAGTATGCGTAGTCTGCAAACACCATCCTGTATAATTGCGGGTCCTTTTCAGCTTTCATGATTAATTTATCTCGAAAATACATTGCCTGCTCTACAGTTAAGCCAGGCAGTCGAAGTTTGTCTCGAGCATGGGCAGCTGGTAATAGATCTTGCTCGGATATACTTACCAAGTGACTGATAGGATAACGATTATTAAGAAGACTTATCATGGAAGGTAGATAGTTCTCGCTATCTCTCAGTTCTATTAGATGAAGCTCCTTGACTAAAGAGCAAGGTGGTAGACTATGTGAACGTATGGAATAAAAACAGAATAAATTATAATCTACAAGAGAGTTTATCAACTGGTTGTTTCGCGTAATCAACTCAAAACCTGCTCTAGATACGACAACAACATTATCTTTCATTTTTCTCACCTCCTAGAACGTTTTCTGACCTTATGCCAAATTTTAGAAATACCATGCAACCTAGAATTCCAGTTAGCGTAACCGTTGTGTTTAAATACCACATTATCTGAAAACCAAATTGTTCAACGATTACTGAATTTATATAATTTGCAATTGCAACCGAGCCTGCTGAGAAAAGAGACAACCAACCAAATGATGTGCCAAGGCTGTTTGCATTGATTTTTGTGATAAGGTAATCAATCCTGTTAACCATTCCAACTTCAGCAATTGTAAATGCAATGATGCCTATCAGTACTAGAATATATTTTATTGTAAGACTTAAAGTATCATTAATCGCCATAGCCATGAGTAAACAAAACAATGCTTGAAACGAAAAAAGTACATAAAAGTTCAAGTTATGTGCATATCTTTTCCAGAAAAGCTGATAACTGATCATGAGGGTAGCATTTACAGTGAAGACCACCAACACCATGAAACTGCCAGAAATTTTATGCAAAAAGATTGGCAGCAAATACTCTACATGTGAATAAATCGCTGAAAAACCCATTTGCAGAAGAATAATTGGGTAGACCTGTTTATTTTTCAGAAAAGAGAAAAGACTCCCTAAAAAACTTACATTTTCTCTTTTTTTCCTGATTTCCTCTTTTATACCAAAAAAATAAAAAAAGAACGGTTGTATAAATCATAATACTTATTAAACCTAGTGTCGTAATGCTAAAGCTCAATAACAAAAGTCCAATAAGCGGACCAATCGCTGTTCCGGCATTAAATAATGCGTTGCGTAATGAAATGACGTCTTTTAAATTGCGATCGTTATCAGTGTACTGAGAATAAAGAAAAGACCTAACTGCTGGATTAAACGTAGCACTCTTGGCTTATTAAATTCAAGTATGTATCTACTTTATCTACTACCAGCATAAATATGTCAGTATTAAATTTTAATAAGGTAGTTCTAACTTTGTTGAAAATCATTTTACTTCTGCCGGATGGTGATTTATCGTAAACTCGTTTGCAAACCTGTATATGATGTGGAATATAAAAGTTTATGAATATCAGTATCTTTGATTTGTTTTCAATTGGTGTTGGTCCATCTTCATCTCATACTGTGGGACCGATGCGTGCGACTTTTCGTTTTTTACAAAAAAATCACCTTTATTTAGAGAAAACAACACGTTTTTGTATTGAGCTTTTTGGTTCATTGGCATTGACTGGTAAAGGACACAAAACCGATTATGCTTGTGTACTGGGAGCAGCAGGTTTTGAACCACATACTATTGATATTGATAAGGCAGCTTTGCACTATTTTGAAATATTAAAAAATAAACGTATAAAATTGTTGGATGAAAAAGAAATAAACTTTGATTATGAAAAAGATTTTGTCTTTCACTATGATCAAGCTTTGCCAGAACATGCCAATGGGATGTTGTTTACGCTGTTTGATGATAAAGGTAAGGTGTTAGTAACACGTAAATATTTTTCAGTGGGTGGGGGGTTTATTCTAGATGAAAATGAAATGCAAGCTCAAAGCGATCCCGCACCAGTGGATGCACATCGAGTCCCTTATCCATTTTCCACTGCGCATCAATTACTGGAATTATGTCATAAGCATCATATGAATATTGCTGAATTGATGATGGCAAATGAGTGTTCATTACGACCAAAAGTAGAAGTAGAAGAAGGTATACTTAAAATTTGGCAAGTTATGGATCAATCGATTGATAAAGGTTTAGCTACGGATGGAGAACTACCAGGAGGGCTAGCCGTGAAGCGTCGAGCATATAAGTTGAAAAAGCGTTTAGAGAGTGGTCGCCTGGATATTCAAGATTTAAATTGGCTTAATGTGTTTGCCATTGCTGTGAATGAAGAAAATGCAGCTGGAGGCAAGGTTGTAACTGCACCAACTAATGGTGCTGCTGGTATCATTCCCGCAGTATTAAAACATCATATTTTAAGTTACCCATTTACGACTAAAAAAGACATTATTGATTACTTACTCACAACGGCAGCAGTTGGTATTTTGTTTAAAAAAGGTGCCTCTATTTCAGCAGCAGAAGTGGGTTGTCAGGGAGAGGTAGGTGTCGCTTGTTCAATGGCAGCGGCAGGTCTTTGTGCACTATTAGGTGGTACGGTGCTACAAGTCGAAAATGCAGCAGAAATGGGCATGGAGCATAATTTAGGACTAACTTGTGATCCAATTGGTGGGCTTGTACAAATTCCTTGTATTGAGCGCAATGCAATGGGAGCTGTGCAAGCGGTAAATGCTGCAAAACTTTCATTGTTAGGTGATGGAGAACATCACGTAAGCTTAGATAAAGTCATTCAAACTATGAAAGAAACTGGAAAAGATATGTCAACTAAATATAAAGAAACATCGTTAGGAGGGTTGGCAGTTAATTTACCGGCGTGTTAGTTTTAGGTGTTATTATATTGTCTAGGTTGGATTGTAAAGTGGTTTTAAGTCGTTTAGGTGTTTGTTGAAGAATGTTGGTGACTAAATCAAAGGTTTTTAAAATTGAAAGTGGGGTGTTAATAGCATTTTCAGCATCAGGTAAAGGCATATCAGGTGAATCGCTTTCAAGTAAAATATGGCTAGCACCAATACGTCGAATGACTTGACTGAGTTTGCTGTTTGGGTAATGCAAAATACTGCCAATACCAAGTTTAAAGCCTAAATCACAATAAGTTTTAGCAATATTATAACTTCCAGAAAAAGCGTGAATAATCCCACCAAACATAAAATGATCAGCTTTTAAGGTTTCAATGATTTCATTATGCGCCTTAGCACTATGAATAATGATGGGTTTCTTAAGTGTTTTGGCTACTAAAAGCTGCTGTTTAAAATAAAATTGCTGCCCTTCAAAATTATCTAAAAAGCGTTTATCTAAGCCGATTTCACCGATGAGCTTAATATTATTTATTGTGATCCAGTGGTGTAATTTATCAATATGATGTGGTCTATGATTTTGTAAAAAACAAGGGTGTAGACCAAGTGCTGGAGTGATAAATGGATGATGAACACTTAAAGCAATCACCTTGTGCCAATTATGGAACTGTACAGCAGGATTGATGAAATGTGAAATGCCAGAAGCTAGGCAATTAGATATAAGATCATCTTGCATATGATCAAAACAGGTAAAGTCTAAATGGCAATGGCTATCTGTAAGCATGTTATTTTTTTGACTAAAGTGGAATAATCACAAATTGTAACAAGTATGTAGTTATTAAACTACCTAAATATTTATCTTCTTGCAGGAAGAATTAATTAGTATCAAAATGTATTTGAAAGTAGATAAATGTTTATATTATAATGCCGCCCGTGCAACCTGCACAAAATTATAGGACATATAAGGGAATTAATAAGGCATATTAAGTATGAGAGGAAAATATTGTATGAAACACACTCAGGCAAAAACATTTAAATATAGCGCACTAGGTCTTGCATTATTACTGACTGCTTGCGGGGGGGCGGCGGAGGAAGCTCTTCTTCTGGAACAACACCAACTCCAGCAAAATTAAGTGTAGATTCTCAAGGCAGTGTGGTATTGGGTAATCAGGCAAATTTAACTGTTAAAGTTGTTGAGGATAATGGGCTTAGAATAGCGGCCAACAGGTCTGTTTCTGCCTCAAATATTCAGTTTGAGTTTCTAGAAAATGCAGAGTATTTTGATGTTTCACACTCATCTTGTGATGCTGTAGGAAGTACTGGGGCTTGTACCATTTCAATCACCCCAAAACAACATGCGATTGAATTACTTAAAAACGATCAAGACATAACGATTCCCTATGTTATTTCTGCTACAGCCACAGATAAAGAACTTAAAAGTACGGGTGAATTAAAGCTTCAAGGTTTAAGTTTTGATAACCTTGTATTCAAGCAAGGTTCAGTGCAAAAAGTTTACTTAACCAATACCACTGATCACGATATTGATCTTACTGGATATACAGTTAATGTCGTCGATCAAACCATTGCAGATAATAATACTTTGCCATTTATTGAGGATAATACGTGTGCAAATATTACACTTGCAACAGGTAAAAGTTGTTATGTAACGCTTAACTCAAAAGATGCAACTGTTGGTAATGAAGATATTCAATATAAAGTGACTGATAAAAACGGTAACCAGGTTTTAAAGTTCGATATTAAGATTGATGATCCTATATTACAGAAAGTCAGTGCAGTAGACGAAAGCACAAGTGCAATTGTTATGCACAATAAGATTATTGTGAATAAAGATGACACTAAATCAATCGTATTCAAAAATGTATCAGGACGTGATTTAGAGAACCTTACATTCACAATAGGTGAATCTGAACTTACTGGCGTGAACTGTCAATCATTACTTGATCAAGAGCCATGCAGTATCAGTTTTAAGGATTCTTCAATGCGTTCATTAGCATCAAACAACATTGCTGATTTTACGATTAAGAGTAATGGCGAAGTAGTATACAAAGACGTTGTCTATTATTATGACACAATCGATAATACAAAAGGCAGATCAGTAGATGTAAACAAGCTTGATAAACTAGCAACGATTAAGCTGTATACCCAGTTTTCTGATAATACCGAGATTACAGTAACGGATGAAACTCAAAACGATTCTGATGGGATCACACTTGAGAGTGCTCAAAATCAAAACTATATAACAGTAAAACTTAAACCAACGGCAAATACTAAGCTGGGTGAACATAAAATTAGAATAGACGTTAAAGATAAAAATGGCACAGTAGAGCGCTTCTATACTTCTATCCAAGTTCACAATACAAATGGTATGACTATTAATAATAATAACGTCCTAACAAGTTATACAGGGTCACTAACCGATGTTGTGATTCCCTATGGTGTAACAGAAATTGCTAATTTTACTTTTGATAACTATCCAGTAAGGCCTTCTGGTGGTCTAACCTCTGTTGTGATCCCTGATGGTGTGAGAACAATTGGTATTAGAGCTTTTGCCAGTAACGATAAGCTATCCACAGTAGTGATACCTAATGGGGTGACAACTATTGGACTTCATGCTTTTTCCTATAGTACACAGCTAACTTCAGCTGTCTTACCTGAGGGTATTACAATTATCAGCAGCAATCTATTTTCTAACACAAAACTAACTTCAGTTAAGATTCCTGATAGTGTTATAAGTATTAAATATGGAGCTTTTTGGCAGAGTACATTCACTTCAATTAAAATACCTAAGAATGTTACAACTATTGAGGATAAGGCTTTTGAGCTCGTTCCGTTATCTTCTGTAGTTATTCCCAAAAGTGTTATAAAGATTGGTAGCGAAGCTTTTTATCAGGGTCATCCTACTAAACTTCAGTCTGTGATTATTTGTCGTAATAAGGAACCCTCGTCAGCATATGATTTTGCTCATGATGCCTTTAAGAATTTTGATAATAATAAAATTATATGGGATCCAAATCACCAAGAGTGTCAAAAATAATCTAAGGTGACAGCTATTCTATATTGAAGCGAGCGAGATAAATTTTGGCAGTAAAAGCGCTATAGTTTTTACTGCTTTTAATTGCTATTCTCGCTAGAATAGCGAGCCATTGATGGAATTAAAATAAAAATGTATGTTAAATAAAGCTGATTTATTATTTGAACTTGGCACAGAAGAGTTGCCTCCTAAGTCACTTAAGAGCATGGCGCAAACACTTGTCAACCATGTTGGTCAAGCATTGGATCAACTTGAGATTGGGTATAGTGCAAAAAACTTCTATGCTTCTCCTAGGCGCTTAGCCTTTCTCATCAAAGATTTACAAGCTATACAAAAAGATAAGCTAATCGATAAAGAAGGACCATTTGTCGATAAAGCCTATGATCAAAATGGACAACCCACACAGGCAGCGTTAGGCTTTGCTGATGCTTGTGGCGTTAGATTTGACGAGCTTAGCGTGATTGACCATAAAAAAGGCAAGCGGCTTTTTTATCAAGTCAAACAACTTGGCAGTAAAATACAAGATCTGCTTCCAGGTATCATTGAAGATGCGTTAAAAAAGCTACCTATTCCTAAAACCATGCGTTGGGGGAATGAGAGTCATCAATTTGTGCGTCCTGTTCATTGGGCAGTTTTAATGCTTGGAAATGAAGTGATTCCTGCTCAATTTTATGGTTGTAAAACAGCAAATATAAGTTATGGACATAGGTTTCATAACCCACAAGCATTGGTAATTACACATGCAACAGCATACGTTGAGTTGCTCAAGCAAGCTTATGTCTTAGTCGATTGGCAAAAGCGCAAAGCAAAAATTATTGAGCAAGCACATACAATTGCTAACAGACTCAATGCCAAAGCTGTATTGAATGATGATTTAATTGAGGAAGTGACTGCAATTGTTGAATGGCCACATGCGCTTTGCTGTGATTTTGATATGCACTTTTTACGTGTGCCACAAGAAGCACTGATTTCAGCAATGGAAGAACATCAAAAGTGTTTTGCGATCGTTGATCAAAATGGTAAGTTACTTAATCATTTTATTACAATAAGCAATATCGATAGCAGTCATCCTCAAACAGTTATTAAAGGCAATAATAAAGTTATGGCTGCACGCTTATCTGATGCAGCATTTTTTTATGATACTGACGTTAAAAGACCTCTTGAGTCATATGTTGAAAAGCTTAAAGTCGTGACTTTTCAACAACAGTTAGGTTCGGTTTATGATCGTACGCTACGCATATCAAATTTAGCTTATGAAATAGCCAAGCTTATTGGAGCAGATGCTTTACTTGCTAAGCGTGCAGGTATGTTAAGTAAGGCAGATTTAATGACCGACATGGTTTATGAGTTTACTAATCTACAAGGTGTGATTGGTAAGTATTATGCAAATGCTCATGGTGAACACAATGATGTATGTCAGGCTATAGAGCAACAATACTGGCCAAAATATGCAGGAGACAAACTGCCAGAAAATAAAGTCGCTCAAGCTGTGGCATTGGCCGAAAAACTCGATACTTTAGTGGGCATCTTTGGTATAGGTCAAAAACCGACAGGGGATAAAGATCCGTTTGCATTAAGACGAGCAGCAATTGGAGTACTTCGTATATTAAAGGAACATCAATTATCAATTTCGCTTTTAAGCTTGATTAAACTTTCGATTGCAACGTTCAACCCTAAACTGAATACACAAAATGATTTAGAAAACTTACTGTTGCAGTTTTTTGTTGATCGCTTAAAAGTGATTTATAAAGACGAGGGTGTTACAAGTGAAATCTTTGAGTCTGTCCTTGCTGTTGAGTATAGTAATATTGCGGATTTCGATGCACGTATTCAAGCACTGATAAGTTTCAAAATGCACCCAGTGTGCGAACGGTTGGCACAAAGCAATAAGCGTGTGGTTAACATATTAGAAAAAAACAACATCAAAACTCAGCTGAACATCAATGAAAATTTATTTATCGAGACTCAAGAGAAAGTATTGTTCCAAGGGCTTTTATCGGTGGAAGATAAGCTTAATAAAGCAATTTTCAAGCAAGCTTACTACGATAGCCTGATTGCTTTATCTGCTTTAGATGAGTCACTTGCTTTGTTTTTTGAGCATGTGATGGTAATGGACAAAGATGAGTCGTTAAAAAACAATCGCATTGCGCTATTACAAAGGTTGCATGCGATGTTTAGGAAGGTTGCGGACTTAAGCGTGCTTTAGTTTTTTACATTAAGAATATATTTTTCTTTTAGCTCTTGTTTCATCACTTTTCCAACGGTGTTTTTAGGGAGCTCTGGTAAAAACATAATATCTTTTGGCGTTTTGTAATGTGCTAATTGGGTATAACAAAACTCAGTGATTTCTTTGGCAGTGATAGATTTGCCTGTTTCCAACACGACAAAAGCAAAAGGTTTTTCGCCACTGGAATGTGAAGGGGCTCCAACAACAGCTACTTCTTTAACTTCAGGGATAGTTAGAATGGTGTTTTCAATTTCTTTAGGAAAAACGTTAAAGCCAGAAACAATCAGCATATCTTTAGAACGTCCCGATATTGTTAAGCGTCCCATTTCATCTAAATAGCCAATATCACCTGTTTTAAGCCAACCATCATCTGTAAAATGCTCTTTAGTGATTGCATCTAAATGCCAAAATCCTGGCGATTGTTGAGGACCTTTAACCCATATTTCACCATTTTCATTTGTAGCTAACTCATTACCGTTATCATCTTTAATAGAAACGTCTGTACTAGGTAAAGGGTAACCAACTGTGCCGTTGAATTCATCATCATTGTCAAAAAGGTTAATAGTCACAGCTGGTGACATTTCTGACAAGCCATAGGCTTCTTTTATGGTAACTCCAGTTACTGCTTTCCAATCATCTGCTACCCGCTTAATCGTTGACATGCCGCCACTTAACGTATAGCGAAAATGTGGAAAAGTAGATTGACGGAAGGCATCATTGTGTAAAAGTGCGGCGTATAGTGTATTGATACTATTAAAAATCGTAAAAGGCGTTTTTTGCATAGTTTTAACAAGTGACTTAATATCGCGTGGATTAGGGATAAGTACTTGTTTTGATCCCGCTAGGTAGAAGGTAAATAAGTTGGCTGTAAGTGCAAAAATATGATAAAGCGGTAGTGCACCAATAATTACTTGTTTATCTAATTCGACTGAGCTGCCAATCCAGCTCCATACTTGATCGATATTAGCAACAATATTTTTGTGTAATAAAATAGTACCTTTTGGTTTGCCTGTTGTACCACTTGAGTATTGAAGACAAGCCATATCATCACAAGAGACTTTTACACTTATTTCATCAAATGTTTTAGAGTAATTCAAAGCTGAGCTTAAAGTATGAAATTGCGTTTTATCATAATGACATTTCATGCCTTTAATGTAAGTTGCAATAAAATGAATGATTTGTTTTTTGGGGAAGGAGTAAAGATCGACTAAGTCAGTCACAATCATGTGTTTTAATTGAGGTAAATATTTTTTTGCTTCTTGTGCTAAATGTGCAAATGTACTAAGTACGATAATTCCCTGAGCGCCAGAGTCTTCCATAATTTCCTTGACTTCATGGGCAGTATAAAGTGGGTTAATGTTTACGAAAATGCCACCAATTTTTAAAATACCAAACAATACTACGGGAAATTGGAGTAAGTTTGGCAACATAATCGCAATTTTATCGCCTTTTTTAAATCCAAGTTCATGATATAAGAATGCAGCAAAACGATTGGCATAATCATCGATTTGTTTAAAACTTAAATCATGGTCATGACATGATAAGGCGATGTTTTGAGGATATTTTTGTACGACTTTTTTTAGCATTGAATTTAACGTTTCAGTCGAAGGTGGGATTTCAGTAGGAACGTTATTAGGGTAATTTTTAATCCATGACTTATCTGACATATATTAATTTCTCCTTTCCATTAATAACAAACTAAGAAGTTGATATTTTAGACATAGCATTAGCTGGTTGTAAATAAATTCACTGTGCTTTCGTTTGAATATGCTGCCTTGCAATGTAAATTTATGATTTTTCATAATATTTTAGCTGCTGGTGCTTAATTTTTTACAAAATCGCTGTTATATTGCTTGGGTATTTAAATGGATAATACTCCAGTCAATGTGCGTATAGCTAGTATGGGGTTTTAATTAAGTCTTGTACGAGGAAGTGAAAGGGTTTTGCCAGTGCTTAATTTAAAATTTAAAAACTTAAGATAAGGAAGTATGCTCATGATAAAAAAAATTTATAAATCAAGCAAAAAGTCCATGCCACCGATTTCAGCAACAGAACAAGTTGCACTTGATGCCGGAGATTGTTGGTATGAAAAAGAAGTTTTTCAGGGGAGACCTGATTTTGAAAAATTACATAGTGCAAAAAAGTTTGAGTTAAATGAGGAAGAGCGAGCATTTTTAGACAAAGAAACAAATGCACTTTGTGCCATGCTTGATGATTGGAAGATCACTCATATAGATCGAGACTTACCAGTTGAAGTTTGGGATTACTTGCGAAGGAATGGCTTTTTTGGTCTTGTTATTCGTAAAGAGTATGGAGGAAAAGGGTTCTCAGCAGCAGCGCATTCAGAAATTGTGATGAGGATTGCTACAAAGAGTGTTTCAGCTGCAGTGACAGTGATGGTGCCCAATTCTTTGGGTCCAGGTGAGCTTTTACATCATTATGGGACTGATGAACAAAAACAAATGTTTTTGCCCAAACTTGCTAAAGGAATTGATATTCCTTGTTTTGCATTAACTGGACCCACAGCAGGCTCTGATGCTACTTCACTTCCAGATAAAGGAGTGGTATGTAAAGCTAATTATAATGGTCGTGAAGTATTGGGCATTCAATTAGAAAACATTAATAAACGTTATATTACCTTGGCGCCGATTGCAACAGTAGTGGGGCTTGCATTTCAACTGTATGATCCGGATAAATTATTAGCAGATGTTGGTAGAGAAGGAATTACCTGCGCGCTTTTGCCACATGATCACCCAGGTCTTGAAATTGGTAATCGGGCGTATCCTTTGTCACAGGCATTTATGAATGGCACGATTCGAAGTAAAAATTTATTTATTCCGATTGATTGGATCATTGGTGGGCAGAAAATGGCTGGCGAAGGCTGGCGAATGTTAGTGGAGTGCTTATCCATTGGGCGAGCGATTTCTCTACCTGCTTGTGGCACAGCCAATGCACTTTTATCAACGGTTATGACCTCAGCTTACAGTATGGTACGCGAGCAATTTAAATCACCTATTGGTTACTTTGAAGGTGTAGAAGAGAAACTAGCGCAAATGGGAGGGCTTGCCTATATTGCCAATGCAACAAGGCAATTTACCGTTGCGGCTGTAGATGCGAATGTGAAGCCTTCTGTTGCATCAGCAATCTCTAAATACCACTTAACTGAAATTGGACGTAATGTTTTAAATCATGCTATGGATATCCACGCAGGACGTGCCATTATTATGGGACCCAATAATTATTTAGCACGAGGTTATCAGGCTACACCTGTTGGTATTACCGTTGAAGGTGCAAACATCATGACACGTAACTTAATGATATTTGGACAAGGTGCAATGCGTTGTCACCCTTACGTGCGTGATGAATCTGAGAGTTTAATGAATCAAGATGAAAAAAAGGGCTATGAAACTTTTTCACGATTGATGAAAAAACACATTGGTTATTTGACTAAGAATAAGCTACGAACTTTTTGGTATGGGTTAAGTTGTGGGATAACTGCTAAAGGATACGACTCTAAATTTAATCTTTATTACAAGCGTATTACCAGGTTAAGCTCAGCTTATGCCTTTATTAATGACGTTGCTTTGATCACATTAGGTGGTGAGTTAAAGCGTAAAGAACGTTTATCAGCACGTCTTGGTGATGTGATGAGTTATTTGTATATGGGGTGTGCGGTTTTAAAATATTATAAAGATAATGGGGAGCAGAAAGCTGATGATGTTTTTGTTAGTTGGAGCTTGCAGCATTGTTTATACGAAGCACAAAATGCGCTTATTGAAACCTTGAGCAATTTCCCAAATAAAGCTTTAGGTAGTGCGTTACGTTTTATTGCATTTCCATATGGTAAGCCTTATAAAAAGCCAAATGATAAACTTGATCATAAACTTGCTCAGGCATTGCTAAAAGATGAAAATACGCGTAAGCGCATGAAGGATATGTGCTTTGTGCCAAAAGATGATAAAGATCCCGTTGGGCGTATGGAGCTTGCTTATCAAGCAGTTCTTCAAGCCATGCCTGTGCAAAAGAAGATTAAAGATGCGATAAAATCAGGCACTTTACCGAAAAACTCATGGATGAGCTTAATTGAAAAAGCTAAACAACATAATGTGATTAATGATGAAGAAGTTGTGTTACTTAAAGATGTTATAAAGCGCGTTAATGATGTAATTCAAACAGATGAATTTGCACCTTATGCTTTAGGACCTAAAAATGCCCACCCAGAGTGGCAACAAGCGTATGAAGCAAGGTATAAATCAAAGGATGAAGCCAAATCAACTAAAAAAGCGTATGCAGATGCGTAATTACAGGAGACCCTTAATGAGTGAGTTGGAGCAAAAGTTTAATGAAATGGTAAAAGCAGTACGCAATGCGACCATTGAGTTCAAACCAGATAACACTGAGAAATTAAAACTATACGCCTTTTATAAACAGGCAACAGTGGGTGATGTTGATGGCAAATGCCCGTCGGTGTTAAAAATGGTTGAGCGCGCAAAGTGGATGGCTTGGAATTCGATCAAGGGGCAAAGCAAAGAAGAGGCAATGAAAGGCTATTTATCTGTTTTTGGTGATAAAGTAGAAATTGCACCAAAAATGTCGGTATCAGCTAAACAAGAAAATAGTCATACTCAAAATCAACCCTTATTAAGTGAGATGCAAGCTCAGCGTTGTATTCAGAAGGTTGCGGTTTTAGGAGCAGGTGTCATGGGGGCTCAAATTGCAGCACACTTTGGTAATGCTAGGATTCCAGTTGTTTTATTTGACTTAAAAGCAAAGCAAGGCTCAGCCAATGTTTTAGTTGAAGCATCACTTGAGAAACTCAAGAAACTCAATCCTAAACCATTTAGTTCATCTAAAGCGATACACTATATCACCGCGGCGAATTACGATGACGACTTAGAGAAATTGAAAGATTGTGGATTAATTATCGAGGCAATTGCTGAGAGGATGGATTGGAAGCAGGATTTATATCACAAAATAGCACCATATGTCTCAAGTAAAGCGATTCTTGCGTCTAATACTTCAGGATTAAGTATTAAGGCATTAACTAAAAGCTTGCCAGAACAACTGCATGCACGTTTTTGTGGGGTACACTTTTTTAATCCGCCACGCTATATGCCATTGGTTGAACTTATTCCTCATCATACAACCAAGCCAGAAGTATTAGATGAGCTCGAAACCTTTTTGGTGCAAAAATTAGGTAAGAGCATTATTCGTGCCAAAGACACTCCAAATTTTATTGCAAACCGTTTAGGCGTCTTTTCTATGTTGGCAACTTGCTATTACACGGAAAAATTTAATATTCCATTGGAAGTTGTTGATGGTTTAACGGGTAAAAAGCTAGGGCGTGCTAAAAGTGCAACTTATCGAACAGCAGATGTTGTTGGGCTTGATACCTTTGGTCACGTGGTCGATACAATGGCAAACAATCTTAAAGATGGTTGGGAGAAGGTATATAAACTGCCAGACTGGATTCATTTGCTACTGGCGCAAGGTGCTTTTGGTCAGAAAACTAAAAAAGGGTTCTATGTTAAAGAAAAAGATGGCTTAAAAGTATTGGATTTACAAACCAAAACCTATCGTTTATCTGATCAAAAGCCAGATAAAGAAGTAATAGAAATTTTGGCTGAAAAAAACTGGTCAGTAAAACTTGAGAAATTAAAAAATCTAAATCACCCACAAGCACAATTTTTATGGTCATGTTTTAGAGATAACTTTCATTACGCAGCTTGTCTTGTAGGTGAAATTTCAAATTATCCTAAAGATATGGACTTGGCGATTCGTTGGGGCTTTGGTTGGAAAGAGGGAATTTTTGAAATTTGGCAGCAAGCAGGTTGGCACAAAGTCATCCATTGGATAGAGGAAGATATTAGGTTAGGTAAGACTTTGTCAGCGCGAGCATTACCAGATTGGGTGCACGAGTTAAAAGAGGGGGTTTATGGTGACAATCAATCCTTTAGCTTTGCAAATAATGCTTTGATAACACGCAAGCAACTACCGGTATATGATCGACAATTGATTCAAGATTATGTGTTTAACGAGCATAGCGATATTCTAGCAGAGACACTTTATGAGAATGAAGGCGTACGTTTATGGACAATTGATGGTGAGGTGGGCATTTTAAGCTTTAAAAGTAAAATGTGTGCAATTGGTTCGGATGTATTAGATGGCATTTCACAAGCCATCAAGATTGTCGAGCAAAAATTAAAAGCAATGGTCATTTGGCAAGAACAAGATATTTTTTCAGCAGGTGCAAACCTTGAGGAATTTGGCTTTAAGTTCATGATGAATGGTAAAGATGCTGTGTATGAGGTTATTCAAAAGGGGCATCAAATCATCACTCAAGAGTTGCGTTATAGTAAAATCCCAGTGGTAGCAGCGGTAAAAGGCTTTGCCTTTGGTGGTGGGTGCGAGATTCTTTTACACTGCGATGCAGTTGTGGCTGCTCATGAAAGCTATATTGGTTTAGTGGAAGCAGGTGTTGGCATTATTCCTGGCTGGGGTGGTTCAAAAGAGATGGCAAAACGTGCATCAGTTGCTCAAGATCCTTGGAAAGAATTTGAAAAACGTTATAAGAATTTAGCAATGGCGCAAGTAGCAACAAGTGCTTATGAAGCAATTGAAATGGGCTTTTTGTGTGAAAGCGATACAGTTGTAATGAATAGCAAAGAAATTTTAAGTGTTGCAATTGAAAAAGCTAAATACCTTGCCTATTGTGGATATCAACCACCATTGAAACTGCCTGTCAAAGTCTTTGGTGAAGCGGGGATTGCAACAGTGAAAGGTCTTTTAGTGAATATGCGTGATGGTAATCAGATCTCAGCACATGACTATAAGATTGCAACAAATCTTGCTGATGCGATGTGTGGTGGTGAAATTGAAAAAGATACATTAGTGTCTGAGGATTGGTTACTGAAACGCGAGCTTGAAAACTTTGTTGAACTTGCTTTGTCTGAGAAGAGTGCTGCGAGGATGCAGTATATGTTAGAAACTGGGAAGCCATTGAGAAATTAGGTTTGACTGGATTAAAATTAATCAAGTTGATGTAAATAACTGGAGTGACTCACGTTGTTACTTTTAACGATAAAAAATTGCAAAAGCATAAGTCACTCCAGTTAAAGAAAATTAAAATTGGGAGTGTGTTCTGATGAGTGAACAAAATGTATATATCGTTGCTGCTAAAAGGTCGGCTGTCACAAAAGGTAAGCGTGGCGGTTTTGCTAAGAAGCGACCAGATGATTTATTAGCAGATATATTAAGAGTAACGGTAAAAGAGTCAGGAATTAATCCTGAAGATATTGGTGATGTTGTCATAGGATGTGCGATGCCAGAAGGTGAGCAAGGGATGAATGTGGCACGTATTTCAACGCTTTTAGCAGGATTGCCAGATTCAGTGCCTGCTTTTACGATTAACCGTTATTGTAGCTCAGGGCTTCAATCGATTGCGATTGCTGCTAATGAAATTGCCAGGGGTAATATGGAGGTTGCTATTGCAGGTGGGATTGAATCAATGAGCATGATTCCATTTGGTGGACATAATATTTCGTTTAGTAGTGAAATATTCACAAAAGATGAGAATGTAGCTATTGCTTATGGAATGGGGATTACCGCAGAAAATGTTGCAAAAGATTGGAATATCTCTCGTGAACAACAAGATGAGTTTGCATTAAAAAGTCATCAAAAAGCATTGAGTGCAATTGAAAATGGTTATTTAAAAGATGAAATTGTTCCTGTTGAAGTGCATCATAGAAAGCCAGATGAAGCAAAAGATAAAATCATCGATCACAAGAAAGTTATTCAACAAGATGAAGGTGCGCGTGCTGATACCTCCCTTGAAGCACTTGCAAAGCTAAAACCTGTATTTGCAGAAGGCGGTTCTGTTACAGCAGGTAATAGCTCACAAGTTTCAGATGGTGCTGCTGCTGTAGTGCTTGTCAGTGAATCATATCTTAAAAAACATAACTTGAAGCCACTAGGAAAGTTTTTAGGTTTTGCTGTGGCTGGTGTCCCAGCACGTATTATGGGAATTGGACCAATCAAAGCGATTCCAAAGGTGCTAGAACAAACCAATCTTACATTGGAAAATATTGACTGGATTGAGTTAAATGAAGCCTTTGCAGCGCAGTCATTAGCAGTTATGAATGAGTTAAAACTTGATGAGGCTAAAGTGAATCCTTGTGGTGGGGCAATTGCATTAGGTCACCCATTGGGTGCAACTGGTGCTGTTTTGACGGTGAAAGCATTACATGGCTTAAGGCGCACTGGTAAAAAATATGGCATGATTACAATGTGTATTGGTACTGGTATGGGGGCAGCTGGTATTATTGAAGCATGTTAGCTTGTTTTATGGACTTATGCGTCCTTTATATGAGTTAGAAACTGATATAGATAAAAATCAAATTTTAAACTCAGTATTCTTTAGAAACTGTATAGAGATAATTCCCATGTAAATTGGAAATTCTGTCACAGTTTCAACATTCAGTTGAAAATCTATATGAAGCACTATTCTCTAGGTGTTCAGTAAGTTTAATGTTTATGGCATATGTTAAAATTGCAAATAATCATCACTCTTCCCTTTTTTTGCTAGCCGCTTATAGCAGTTATGTTGCACAGGGGATCGGAACATTGTTCTTTCATTACCGAAGTCTTGATTAGAAGCATACCAAATGGTTTTGTCTCTTAAAAGGTTTTTAATGATAGAAAATATAGATAGCTACACAATTTAAAAATTTTAAAAAATTACTTCATTTTTTATTGATTTAAAAATAATAACCATTATCATTTATCAACTATTTGATAGTGGTTATCATTCTTATTAGGAGACATTTATGACGCAGGAACAATTATCAGTTCATGGAGTATCAGATACAAGTGAACGTAAAAAACAACAAATTGCAATACGGGCAAGACAATTGGCGAAACAAAAGCTTTATGGTGTATTAGCAACTCAATCTATTGCTATGCCAGGCTACCCATTTGGTTCTTTAGTGCAGTATGCTTTTGATGAACAAGGAGATTTGATTTTATATATCAGTAAGTTAGCTCAGCATACACGTAACATTGCTAAAGATGATAAGGTGTCTTTAACAGTGATTGAGGATGATAAACAAGATATTCAACAAGCCGGACGTGTGACAATAATGGGACGTTTAGTGCCTTCTCAAGATGAAGAAAAGGCAGCTAAAATTTATGTGCAGTTTTTCCCTGATTCAGCACATTATCAAGATAAAATGCACGATTTTCATTTTTATAGACTAACAATTGAAAAAGTTCGCTTTATTGGTGGGTTTGGCGATATTAACTGGGTAGTTAAAGAGGATTTTGCCTGTTACAAACGTTTAATCTACAAATGATCAATAGTGCGGTTGAGCATATGAATCAAGATCACCAAGCAGCACTTCATCTTTATTGTGATTTATTTGCCATTAAAAAAGAAGATAAAGATACGGACATTAAAATGATTTACTTTGATCAGGAAGGAATGTGGCTACAAAGCACACACAAGAATCATTACATTTCTTTTGATCATGTTGTTACCAATATGTCGATGTTAAGAGCCGTTTTGGTTGCAATGACAAAAAAAGCAAAGCAGCAACAGGCGATGAATGAACAAACGTTTTTAGAAAAGGTTGTATAACAGTCATGAATCATCTTTTTACTCAATTTGGTGTAATCGGATATACCATGTTGGTGGTAAGTTTTATTATTGTGGCACTTTGCATCGAAAGAGCATTAACTTTTTTGAGCTTGCCAAAGCTAAATTTAAAACGAGTTTCTGATATGATTTTAGCAATCAATCAAGACAATAAGAAAGAACTTAATGCATGCTTAGGTCAGCTTAAAAAACCGTTGTTAAAATACATAAAACCACTCTTTATCGAATCAAAACACATTGCTGAGAGTGAGCTTTGTCTTTTGCTTAGGAAACAGCGTCAACGTATGCAACGACCACTTATTTGGTTAAACCTATTTGCAGTTATTTCACCTATGCTCGGGCTTTTAGGAACAATTTGGAGCATGAGTCATTCTTTTGCAGCTTTAGCACAATCGCTAGATGGTAATGGGTTACATAACATGATCACGTATTTATCTCAAGCAATGTATGCCACTGCCTTTGGTATCGCTTTAGCATTGATGAGTTTGCTCGCTTTTTATAGCTTCCGTCAATATAGTGAGCGCTACCTTGCTAATTGCGAGGAAGCACTGAATTACTTGCTGCTTAGCTTAGATCGTCAACATGAGCGGAAGCTTAAGCAAAAAGAAAGCAATATGGTTAATCTAAAAACACAAGTCGCCTTATGATTATTAGTCACAGTCATTATGAACATGCAAGTCTTGAGGTAGATGAGCCAAACTTAATTCCCCTTTTAGACTTTATTTTGGTTTTATTGGTGATGTTTGTTTTATTAGCAGGACCTATCCAGCATGTAATCAAGTTACCATTGCCAGAAATCAAGGGCAATGTGACAGAACAAACTAAGACTGAATTAGTAACAATTTATTTACAAGCAAATGATGATTATAGGGTTGATGGTATGCATTTTAATACGCTTGATTCATTGAAAGCTTATTTACAAACCAAGCAGCAGACACAAAAATTAAATAGTATAAGCCTTGCTGCTAACAAAGATTTGCCATTACAAACAATATTGCAGGTATTTGCACTTGTGAAAGCACTCGGCTTAAAAACAGCAGATATACAAGTTAATAAATAATCTGAGTTTTATCACTATCTTTGAATTTTAATAAAACCTTCAAATTTAAACAGGAAATAGCGATGAAGAAAAAATTGTTGGTAAGTTTTATTGTGCTGATAATAGCTAACGCCACACATGCAGTACAGCAAAACAATGAACAACAGCGAGTGTTAGATCTAGATGAAATTCAAGTGCTTGCAATTAAAAAAGCTTTGCCAGAAGAGTTAAAAGACAAAGCAATATCCCTACCACTAGCATCTGATAATGATAGGGTATTACCTAATCTATCAGTACAAACACCTAGTAATCCTGTAGGATCAACTATTCATGCTTTAAATGAAATGGCAGGTGTACAAACTATAGGTGGTAATCGACCAATCTCACAGTCTGTTAGTATTGGAGGACTCACAGATGATCGTGTGTTTGTAGGTATTGATGGTGTGAATAATAATCTGGCTTCTTTTGGACATAATCAGACAAGACTATTACCTAATCAGAGCTTATATAAACAAGTTTCAGCTAGTCAATCTGGTGGTGATATTACTTATGGAAATGGTAACCTGGGGGGAGCTGTTAATTTTGTGACATTAGAGCCAAGTGATATTTTAAATGATCAAAATTTTGGTGGTAAAGTGGCAATAGAAGGGGCAACGGGTGATAAAAGCGGTAATGCTAATCTTGGTCTTGCTTTGAGAACAAAAGATGTAAGCTATTTATTTGACATCGTAGGTGTGCGAAATAATAACGTTCGTTTAAGTAATGGTCAAACCCTATCTGATTCAGCAAGTAATCAACTGCAATATTTAGCAAAAACCGTTTGGAATATCTCGCAAGCACAAACGTTAAAGCTTTCTTTTTTATCGATGCAAAATGTAGGACTTTACCCTGCAACGGTAAATAAACAAACTTCAGTTACCAATCCAAGCTCTAACTTTAATTATTTCCAAACTCAAAGTATGCTGAATTATCGATTTAACCCTAATAATCCTTATGTTGATTTGAATTTCAAAGCCTATTATAACGAGAATCATTTTAGTTCTTCCCCCATTACAAATGGTAATGGTTATGCCTTGCCTCAAGATATAAATGTCAACACTACAGGCGTGATGTTTTCGAATAATACAAAAGTTATTCAGCAGAGGCTTTTATATGGTGGTGAATATAACTTTATTAATGGTTATGATGGTTATAACAGTAATACAAGTGCAAATTTTCCAACCGCAACCCAACAGCTTTATAGTTTCTATTTGCAAGATAGTTGGGATATTATTCCAAGCCTAAATGTAACGATTGGTGGTCGATTTAATGGTTATCAAAGTCAAAGTAGTAATTTGAGTAGCGATGGCTCATTTTTCACTAAACAAGCCAGTATCAGCTATCAGGTTATTACGCCACTTAAGGTCTACATTGGTTATACAGAAGGTTATCGAATTCCATCGATTCAAGACTTATATTTAGGTGGAAATCATCCTTATAGTAGTTATGTATTTTTACGCTTTATCCCAAGTCCCAACCTTAATCCTGAAATTGGGCATAATAAAACAATTGGTTTTGTGTATGCTCAAGACTTAACCGATACACAAAAAATAAGTGTTTCAGGCAACGTGTTTTTAAATGACATTGATGACTATATTCTAAATAGTAACGTTAGTCTTATTATTAACCCACCACTACCACCAACAGCAGTTAATCAAAACATTAATATTTCCAAAGTGCAGATCTATGGATTTAACTTATCAGCGGGCTATCAAACCAACTGGTTTGATGTAATGACTAATTTCACGTATACGCGTGGGAAAACCAAATCAGCATATACTAATGATCGAGGCAAGATCATTCCTTCAGGCAGTGCCTTACCTATTCCACAAGCTAAGGGAATGGTTGCATTGGCTGTGCCGATTAAGATGATCGATAGCACTGTGCAGACACGTTTTGATTATGCCTTAGCGCAAAACTATGTGCCTAATAATACACCTAAAGTACCAGGTTATGCACTGTTGGGCTTAAGTTATCAATGGCAACCGCGTTTTGCTAAAGGTCTTACTTTATCGGCGGGTGTAGACAATATTTTTGATCAATACTATCAAGATTATGATGGCAGTACTTTGGTGCCAGCAATCGGTAGAAGTATTTATGCTCAGCTTAGCTATCGTTTTTAGGTAAATACATGTTTGAAGGTTATTTAAAACTTATTGTGGCAGCTCTAGGTTCATTTGCAGTGAATTTAGCGATATTGGGCGTTTTAAGCTCAAATTCCCTTACAAAGTGGCAACTTGGCGAAAGCCAATTACAGTCACAGCAACTTAAGCAAATATTACAAAGCATCACGCTTTCACAAGAGCCTCAAGCAAAAGTACAAAAAAACTTATCACAACCACCACAAGAGCTAAAGCTTGCAAATACGTCAATAGATAAGCAGAAATTAGATGAAAAGATTATAGCTACGACAAAAACAAAAAAAGAAACTAAGCTCCATCATAGTGATTATAAAAAAATGAAAGAACATGCACTCAAACAACATGAAGAGTCAGTAAAAACTCAGCAAGCAGTGGTTGAAATTACACGACAGCCTAAGCTTGCTTATACCCCACCTAAATTAAATTACCCAATTACTGCAATTAACAATAATGAACAAGGAAAGGTAAAAATTGAGGCCAACATTACAATAACAGGTGCAGTTGGAGAGTTGAAAATTATTCAATCAAGTGGTTTTCAAGCATTAGATCAAGCAGCAATTAAGTGGTTTAAAAAGTTAAAATTTACCCCTGCATTAAGTCAAGGCAAAGTGGTATCTACAAAAGTGGTGCAGGTAGTTTCATTTAACTTACAGGAGCAAATAGGTGGATAAGAAATTCTGGTTAATTATGATTGGTCTTTGGTTGAGTACATTTAGTGCGTATGCCAGTAAAGTGGTTACAATTGGTCCAAGTGCAAGTTCAATTGCAGTGGCATTAGGCGAAAAAAGTATAGTTGGTGCTGATAGCGAAAGTATTGAGTTTATAGGTAATAAACAATCAAGAAATTCTGAGCTTATGGAAAATGTAGGAAAGGTAAAAGATATTGGTTATATGCGTGCTTTAACGATTGAGGGTATTGTCAGCTTACAGCCAAATTTAGTTATTGCAGATGCAGCAGCTTCTCCTATTTCAGTTATTAAGCGTTTGAGTAACTTTAACATAGAGGTTATTAGTCTTAAGGAAGTTAAGGGTTTATCAGATGTAAAAGCAAATATTACTATGGTTGCAAAGGCATTAGCCAAACAGACAGAAGCTAGGCTTCTAATAGAAGAAATGGATCAAAAACTACAGTCAGCAATTAAAATTATTGATCAATATAAGCCAAAAAAGGTGCTCGTTTTATTACAAATAGCCGCAAGTAATGTCTACATGTTGGGCACAGATACACAAAGTAATCGTTGGCTAAGTTTAATTGGTGCACAAAACATACTGTCATTTAAAGGGATGCGTCCAGCATCTAAAGAGGGGTTAATGATATTAAAACCAGACGTTGTTATTGTTGCTCAAGCTATAAATAACATGCCGTTGCCATATGCTGAAATACTAGAATATTTACATAAACAAAATCAAACAAAAATCACTACTATTCATGCTGCAAGCTTAGATAATTTTGGTGCATCTTTTGGGGATACAGTTTTACAACTTGCCAAGAAGGTATATGAGGCATGAATCAAGTAAGTCACCAGTCAATAATAAATGCACAAAAGCTTTTTCAAGTACAGCGAAATAAATACCGATTATGGATAATAGCTTTGTTATTGTTACTCGCTATGTCTGCATTTTTATCCATTCAATTTGGTGCTTTTCATATCAGTTGGATACAAGTATTTGACACAAATAGTCTGATGCAGAAAGTTATCGTTGAGCTACGATTACCGCGTTTGTTAGCAACAATGGTAATCGGTGCGGCGTTAGCATTATCAGGTGTAACCATGCAGGGGTTATTTCGTAATCCTTTAGCTGACCCAGCACTATTAGGAATGACCAGTGGTGCATCGTTATTTGCAATTTTATTTTTGCTATTGGCTTCAAGTATCACTCAAACAGTTTTTTTAGTGACATGGGGATTAGGCTTGAGTGCCTTTGCTGGAAGCTTAGTTGTGACTTTTTTAACATATTTACTATCTGTGACAAAGGGACAAAGTAATCTTGGTCTTTTGGTATTGGCAGGAGTGGCAATTAATGCTTTATGTGGCGCATTAATTGGTGTGATGATTTATTTGTCAGATGATAGCATTTTACGTAGCATTACTTTTTGGAGTATGGGGAGTTTGGCTAATATTGACTGGGGACAGGTCATGTTCTTAGTTCCTTGTGTGATTATGAGTGTTTTCCTACTTTCCAATACGGCTAAATATCTTAATGCAATGATTGCTGGAGAAAGCTTTGCACGTATGTTAGGCGTAAATATTCAAAAGCAGAAATTTAAAAGTATTATTGCCATTGCACTATTGGTAGGCAGTAGCACTGCTGTTGCAGGTCCGATTGCTTTTGTAGGTCTGGTTGTGCCTCATATCGTACGGTTTTTAATCGGAGTTGAACACAAGCATTTAATGCTATTAGCTAGCATTTTTGGTGCATTATTATTGACTGTTGCCGATGTTTTATCACGTACGGTTTTGGCGCCTGCAGAGTTACCGATTGGATTGATGACAGCTTTAATTGGTGCACCTTATTTTATTTATCTGTTGTTTAGTCAGAAAGTACAAAGAGGTAGTTAACATGTTGGTACTAAATGAGGTTAGCCTTAAGCTTGGGAATAAAGTGATATTACATGATATTTCAATGACAGTGGCAAAAGGACAGATTACAGGTATTTTAGGTGCAAATGGTGCAGGAAAATCAACTTTACTAAAAGTAATCACAGGAGAGTATCCCCATTACCTTGGTCAGATTATGATAGATGGCGAATGTCTGTCTCAAATGCCAAGAATAACACTTAGCCAGAAAATGGCGTTTGTCAGTCAACATGAGCAGGTACTAGGAGACATTAAGGTTATTGATTATGTGTTATTGGGTAGATTAGCTTATTGTAATGGTGATTTCAAAGAAAAAGACTATGCCAAGGCAATGAAAGCCTTGTCATTACTAGACAGTAGCTGTTTTTGCACTAAAAATTATATGCAATTATCTGGAGGTGAGCGTCAGCGTGTACAGCTTGCTCGTGCACTGGTACAACTTAGTCAAGAGAATTCTGAGTATGAAGGTTATTTGCTTTTAGATGAATACAGTGCGCACATGGATATTTATTATCAACGTCAAACCTTAAATATTCTGTCAAATCTTGCTAAAAAATATGAACTTGGTGTACTTGTTATAGGGCATGACTTAAATATTGCTCTTCAATACTATCAGGAAAGTGTGCTACTAAAAAATGGGCAGATGCTGGGTTTTAATAAAACGGAGAATTTATTAGTATCAAATTATATTTATCAAGCATTCCAAACACAGGCTGAGCTTATTGAATTAAAGAACAAAAATAGTAAAGTGATTGTGTTGTCTTAAAACCATAAGCGCTCTTCTCTCTTTAAGTAGTTCAAGGTGTACTTTAATCCATCAAAAAGGTTGCTTATACTTGAAATCTCATGTGGTTTCCACCACTTGAAATTTGGAGATTTTGAATTTAGTAAAGACCATATACATTAACAGCAAAACAAGTAATGCGATAAAAGAAAATAACGCAATTGCAATGTTTGGTGTCACCAGCAAAAATAGTCCCCCAAATAAGGCGTAGCCTAGAGAAGTCAACGTTATCTCAAGCATCCAAATTACGGAGGTTACGGTTGCTCTAATCTCATTTGGTAAAGAATGTTGGATGTAATCAGCAAATAGAATAATTGCTATTTCTGGAATAACCATTGCCATAATAAAAAGACATATAGCCAAGCTCAGCGATGGCACAATATTTAAAAGCAAGACTACCCATAAAAGTATGACTGTAACATAACTAACTGTAGAGAAAGAAAACAGGTGCGTAATCCTATGCGCGACAACTACTGCAACACCTGATGTGGCTGTGATGATAGCAAATAGCGTACCAATACCCGCAACAGACATGCCATACCAGTTAAACAGTTCCTGAGCAAAAACAAAGTAAGGGGTTATGACGCCTTGCAGACAAGCAAAAGCAAATGCAAGAATAGCGAGCGGCGTATTAGATTTTTCACATAGAAAAGTTTTAAACTGTTGAGCGTTTTTAAGGATACTCATCTCAGAAGTAATTTCTTGTGCTATATTCTCTTCTTTTTTTATATCGCTTACTAAACCTAGGCATATGGCACCTAGAACCATGAATACAGCATAGCTTAAATAAACCGCTTCCCAAGAAATAGACTGCAAGAATCCGCCAATAAATATGGCGACTGCTAAAGAAATGTACTCAATTGCCCTCACTTGCCCTAAAAGTTTGATATGTAAATGGGTTTGATTAAGAGATTTTAATTTAGCAAAAAAGAAGGATTGTGGAACACTTACCATAATTGCAAACATCGCTCCCTTTAATGCGAAAATGACAGCAAAAATCATAAAGCCGCCAAGCATAATTTGTAATACAGCATCTAATGACATCATGAAAAGCGCCAATAACATGACCTTGCGATAACCAAATCTATCCGCAAGCAATCCCATCGGTATACTTATGAGTATATTACCCACATAGAATATAATTTGTAATATCCCAATTTGAGCGGTGTCAAAGTCCTTATAGAGCAAGAACAATACGAAAATCCCTCGATCAAAGCTCGCAGTAGAAAATGCTCGAGATAGGTAATATGGCACAATCCAGTTTAAATTCTTCATTCATCTACCCTTGTGTAAGTATTTAGCAAAATAATGCATGTTGTCTGGCACTGGCATAACGTATGAGATTATTGTTGTTGATTCACTGTCAACAACCTTTAAAAAATGATTAGCTGCTAGTTTTAGAATAAGATTAATATCTCGTTTCTCTGCGGTTATATTGGCTATCTGGCATAAGAAGCTAATATAATTTAGCTCTTTTTGGATATAGACGTTCTCTGCTACTTGCAAGAATTTCTGTTTTTTAGCATATGAAAGTTGATTGAAGTAATTTATAACCTCACTTTCACTATAGTGATGCATTTAAATTACCTCCATCCACCTGATAGCTGTCGTAATTCTTAATAATATTTGATGGCGTCATAAATTCTATTATCATCTCCTTTTTGAGGCAGCAAACTATAACATTTATGCGCAAGACTCTGCTCATTTGTTTTTAACACAAGGCATTTGGAATGTAAAATACTTATGTAGTTTTTTTGGTTCACAGAACCTAGATAAAAGGTGAAAATTTTAAAGTGAGAAGATCTGTATTCTGGGTGGTGAGAGTTATACTATTTATAGGGAGTTCTATTATGTTAATGAATGCTGCTAATGCTGAACTAATTGTGCTTGCATCACCACCTGAGTATGATGATTATTATAGAAAAGTTGAAAAAGACATCATTGCGTTTCAGATTAACTATGCGCAGAAGATTATTGCCAATGGTGATCAGGTATTAATTTTGAGTTCCGATAGACTTTATCAGGTTTATATAGATACATTAGGTAAAAATCATGTGTTAAATTATCCTATGCAAGATATATGGATGAGGGATTTTACACTTACTAACCCTATTCAACCTGTTATGTTTCGTTATAGCGCAGCAGGACAAGGGGGTGGGAAATTAGGTCAAAAGTTAGCAGATTCGGTACAAGCAGGCTTTTATCGGTTGGTTGAGTCTATAGGCGTTGCTTTTAAAAAGACAGATTTAATTAATGATGGGGGTAATTTTGTCGATGATTACGCAGGTAATGTAGTGTTAAGTGATAAATTTTTACGTGATAATAAACTTTCAGCACAAGAAGCAAAAGATAAATTAAGAGTATTAACAGATGCTAAAAATATTGCATTTATTGAAGCAGATGAACAAGGGGGTTTAGAACATGCTGATGGTATTGTTAGTTTTATTGATGAAAATACCTTAGTGATCAATAGTTACCCACAAGATCAGGCTTATGCAGAACAATTAAAGCAAGCTCTAAAGCAGTCTTTGCCAAATGTTAAGCTCTATGAGATAATCACGGCTTATAATTACTCAAATATCTATGATAAGCACTTTGGTTCAGCTTGTGGTTTGTATACGAATATGTTAGTAACTAAACAGCATATCTACTTTCCACAGTTTGGAATTCCTGAGGATAAAATTGCTTTAAAGCAAATACTTGCGATTACAACCAAAAAAGTTATTCCAGTTGACTCTTATGAAATTTGTAAAATGGGAGGAAGTGTGCGTTGCATGTCTTTGCAACTCAGAGGGGACAGTGCAGAGAAGTTAATTACGTTTGCCCAGAACGACAAACAAAAAAAGGATAAACTGCAATAATGTTATTTGGATCATGCTTAAGGCAAATGATTAAAGCCTGTTTACGTTTAACAGCACTAATTCCTTTTTCTTGAAAAATAATTTTTAATTTTTGACTGTGATTGCGCCCTATCGGTTGGCAGCGATCATGAGGTTCGCGGTTACGTATAAGGAGTACTTCTTTTGGCATATTAAAACTTGGGTTTTGGAGTTTAAGCCAGCTAAATATTTCATCTCTACTTGACTTGTGATTGAGGTTGATATCATTCATCTTAGCTGTAATAAACAATCGCTTATTTTCAATGTGAAGCATATGATCACTGAGTTCAAAGTGCCAATTACTACAGGCTTTGCTGATTCCAAGGCAAACTTGCTCAAGTTGTTCAAATGAAACGTGGCAATTTAATTCATCAAGCCAGAGTTTAACCATATGCTTTTGTTGTAATATAGGGTAAGTGTGCAGATGATTAAGGTTAATATGATTTTTATCAACACGCACAGTATCTAAAAGAGGATATAAGAAACTTTGTATTAATTGATGTGCCTCAGCACAAAGCTTTGCACTCCTAGTCAACGTTATCGTTGCACTTTCTGTAATGTTACAAAGCTTAGGCATAATTATATGACGAATGGCATTTCGTCTTAAATTTATATTGTCATTGCTTTCATCATTAATCCATTTTAGACCATGCTTTATACAGAATTTATGTAGAACATGCTTAGTCAAATGTAAAAAAGGACGAATTAAATGTCCATTAGCAAAAGCTTGTTGTGGTGCAATCGATGCTAAACCTTTAACACCACTACCACGAAGTGCATTTAGTAAAAATGTTTCGGCTTGATCTTCAATATGGTGACCAGTGACAAGCAAGCTATTAGGGTTAAGAGATAAAACTTCTTGAAAGAAAGTATAACGCTTATTACGAGCCCAGCTTTCGATATTGCTTTTATTATTAGGAGGAGTAAGTTTGTGACTGATGAAATCAATATTTAAAGCATAAGCTTGATTTTGGCAATGTATAAACCAGTTATCAGCATTAGGGCTTAAACCATGATGGATATGAATGGCATGTACAGAAACTTCTGACGCTAATTGTGAGCATAGGTATAAAAGTGCACTAGAATCTATCCCACCACTATAAGCAACATATAGGTGTTGGCTATCATATTGAGTAATGTAAGTTCGAATATTAGTAAGTGCGGTATTCATGTTTTAAAATAAGACACGTGAGCGAATAGTACCGTCAATCGCTTTTAATTGTTGCACGAGTACACGTGAAGTATCCTCAATACTATTAATATCTATAACCACATAACCAATATTATTAAGTGTTCTTAAAAATTGTCCTTCAACGTTAATGTCATGGTCAGAAAAAACACGGTTGATTGCACGCATCGTGCCTGGTTTATTCTCATGGATATGCAAGATTCTATGGACGTTTGCTTGTGTGGGTAAAGAAAGCTCAGGGAAATTCACTGCTGAAATAGTTGAGCCGTTGTCACTATATTTAATAAGCTTATCAGCAACTTCAAGACCTATGTTTTGTTGGGCTTCCAGTGTGCTACCTCCAATATGAGGTGTTAAAAATACGTTATTTAACCCAATAAGTTCACTTTCAAATAATTCTCCATTCTTAGAAGGCTCTTTAGGAAAAACATCGATTCCAGCACCTTTTAAATGTGCTGACTTAAGTGCATCAGAAAGTGCTTTAATATCCACAACGTTACCACGTGAAGCATTAATAAGAACACTTCCTTCCTTCATCAAGCTTAGCTCTTTTTGACCAATCATGTTTTGTGTGCTAGGTGTATCAGGCACATGAAGTGTGACGATATCAGATTGTTTTAATAAGTCAAAAATGCTAGCACATGCTTTGGCATTGCCTAATGGGAGCTTGTTTTCAATATCATAAAAAAGGATATTCAATCCTAAATTTTCAGCGAGTACGCTTACTTGAGATCCAATGTGCCCATAACCGATAATACCAAGTGTTTTCCCACGCACCTCATGTGCACCAGCTGTTGATTTTAGCCAATTTTGACGGTGCATTTGGATGTTTTTATCTATAGCGTTACGATAAAGTAAAATCATTTGACCGATTACAAGCTCAGCGACACTACGTGTATTTGAGAAAGGAGCATTGAAAACTGGAATGCCTAAAATTTGTGCAGCATCTAAATCTACTTGGTTAGTGCCAATACAAAAACAACCAATAGCGATCAGGTGAGAACATGCTTTAAGTACTTTTTCGCTTAATTGTGTACGTGATCGTATTCCCACAACTTTAATATCTTGTAAAGCGATAATGAGTGCATCGTCATCTAGTGCATGTGGGAGCGTTTGTACGTTGTTGTAACCTGCTTGAATAAAAGCGTTTTGCGCTTGTTCATGGATGCCTTCAAGTAGAAGAACTTTAATAGCAGCTTTATTTAAAGAGGTCATTTGTTGTGTCATTATACGGCAACCTGAGCTTTTATTGTGGGATGGAATTGATAGTTTACGACCTCAAAATCATTAAACTCATAGCTAAAAATAGACTCAGGTTTACGATTGATAGAAAGCGTTGGTAATCGAAAAGGGTTACGTGAAAGTTGTTCTTGTATTTGTTCATGATGATTACTGTAAATATGGCAATCACCACCTGACCAGATAAACTCGCCAATTTCTAAATTACATTGTTGTGCAACCATATATGTTAATAAGGCATATGAAGCAATATTAAATGGCACACCTAAAAACGCATCAGCCGAGCGTTGAGTGAGCATACACGAAAGTTTATTATTTGCGACATAAAATTGAAACAAAGTGTGACAAGGTGGCAATGCTGCTTTTCCCTTTTTAACGTTTTGTTGAGGCGAGAGGGATTCGTCTGGTAAAACCGCAGGATTCCAACTATTTACAATAATACGCCTTGAGTCTGGACGAAATTTGATTAGATCAATGGCTTGTTGAATTTGATCTATTGTCTCTCCTGTAGGCGTTTGCCAGCTACGCCATTGTTTGCCATAAATAGGACCAAGGTCTCCGGTTTCCAGCGCCCACTCATTCCAAATGCGTACGCCGTGCTCAAGAAGGTAATTGTTGTTGGTATCGCCTTTTAAAAACCATAAAAGCTCATAAACTACACTTTTAAAATGGACTTTTTTGGTGGTGACAAGCGGAAAACCTTTTGTTAAATCAAAGCGCATCTGATAGCCAAAAATGCTTTTAGTACCTGTGCCTGTGCGATCTGTTTTAACTATGCCATGGCTATTTATATAACGTAGAAAGTCAAGGTATTGTTGCATCGTCACTCCTTATGGATTTGAGTAGATTTCTTATTTTGCATCGAAAGATATAGTAAGATTAAAAGCCCAGAAATAATCATAGGCGAAGATAATAATTGTCCCATCGTCATCCAGTCAAATAGCATATAACCCATTTGTGAATCAGGTTGACGGAAAAACTCAGCAATGAATCTAAAGAGTCCATACCATACCAAGAAATTTGCTGAGATAAACAAACGAGGTCGTCTCTTACGTGATAAAAACCATAAAATAACAAACAATACCACTCCTTCTAATGCAAACTCCAATAACTGGGAAGGATAACGTGGCAAAGGACCGCCATTTGGAAAAATCATTCCAATCGGGGAATCTGTTACACGTCCCCAAAGCTCACCATTTATAAAATTACCCAATCGTCCAGCACCTAGTCCAATCGGCACCATAGGAGCAATAAAATCAAGAATATCAAAAACATTACATTTATGTTTGCGGCAAAATAAGGAGATTGCAAGAATCACTCCGATTAAACCACCATGAAATGCCATGCCACCATCCCAGACTTTAAAAATAACCCAAGGTGCACTGATGAAATTAGATAAATCATAAAAAACCATATAGCCAAGGCGTCCGCCTACGATAACGCCCAAAGCTGCATAAAAAATCATATCAGAAACTTGGTCTTTATTAATCGGACTATATGGTTTTTTGCAACGGATAAGTGAAAGAGCCCACGCCCCAGCAAAGCCCACAAGATACATAATGCCATACCAGTGTACTTTAATTGGACCAAGTGAAAATGCAACGGGGTCAATTTGTGGATAAATCAACATTTAGAAATTTTTTTATACTTTGAGTGAAGTGGCATTATTATATACCTATCACAAACCATTTTACAGATTTTATCACTTTGAATTATGCACTTTGGTTTTTGTTATGGTTATTGCAAATGATAAAGTTCGTACATCTCTTTTGCATGCTGTAAGGTTTTATCGGTCATCTCAACACCACCAATGATGCGAGCAGTTTCGTGAATTCGCTGATTTTTATCAAGCTCAATGATTTCAGAAACCGTATGATCTTTGAGGTGTTTTTTAACAATATGAAGTTGTTGATCGCCTTGAATGGACACCTGTGCTTGATGAGTGATACAGAGAATTTGGGCATTTTGTGAAACCTGTTTTAATAGTTTGCCGACGATCTCAGCAGTGCCACCACTAATTCCTACATCTACTTCATCAAAAATAATAGTAGGAGGTGCTATTTTTTTAGAAGAAACGACGTGAATAGCTAAACCAATACGACTTAATTCTCCACCTGAAGCGACTTTGTCAATTACAGCAGCTTGTTGTCCTGTGTTAAAGTTAATCAAAAATTCGCAGTGGTCTATCCCTGTCGCCTGCTGTGTTTTGCTTGGTGTGAGTTTGACATAAAATTCGCCTTTAGGAATATTAAGCTTATGAATATGTGTTTCAATCTCTTTAGCAAATGCTTTAGCTGCTATTTGACGCTTGTTACTTAAGTCTTTGGCCAGGTTAAGATAACTTTGTTGCAGCACATCTTTTTGTGCGATTAATTCTTTTAGCTTTTGTTCACTTTGATCGTGAAGGGATAAGCTTTGTTCAAGTTCTGCGATATGTTGATACAATAATTTCGGTTCGACTTTATGTTTACGAGCAAGCTTATAAATATGATCGAGTCTTTGCTCAACCTCATAGAGCTTCTCAGGATTGACTTCCAACTGATTAAGAATTGATTTTGCTTCTTGATCACATTCTTGGAGATAGACTTTAGCTTGTGTAAGTAGTTCTAATATGTTTTTGAACTGTGGCTGTTCACTATAAGAATATAGGCTATTTAATAGGTGATCTATCATACTTAATAAACTTTGTTCACTGTCATTTACAATATCGCTTATCTGCGCAATAGCTTGAATTTGTCCTTTAGCATTAGCTAGTTGCTTGTGATCACTATCTAATTGCTGAAGTTCATCTTCTTTCAATTCAAGTTGTTTAAGTTCATCATATTGATACTACATCAAGACCAAAGCTATTTTTTCCTTAGCAATTTTCTCTTCTTCGTCAGTGATAGCATGAGTAAGCTCAGTTAGAGTTTTATAAGTTTGTGAAAGTGACTCAATTTCATTGATAAGACCTGCATAAGTGTCTAAACGTAAGAGTTGATTAGTTGATTCAAGTAAACTGTGATGCGCATTTTGACCATAAATACTAATAAGGTACGGGCTTAATGTTTTGAGTTGGTTTAACGTGACTGGAGCACCATTAATAAAAGCACGGTTTTTACCATCATGATGGATAATGCGCCGTAAAATACATTCACTGCCTTCATTGAGTTCCAATTCTTCTAGAAAACGTATTGCTTCAGGAATATCTTTAATAATAAAAATAGCGGAGATTTCACAAGGTTCACTCTGAGGATAATTCGATTTGTCAACTCTTGCACCTAGCACAATATTAAGTGCATCTAACAAGATTGACTTTCCAGCACCAGTTTCTCCGGTAATAGTGGTCATGCCTTGTTTAAAATGGATTTCAGTGCTTTTGATGATGGCAAAATTTTTAATACTCAAAAAACTTAGCATAGGCTCTTTCGTATCAAACACAGTGTACCAAAAATTTAACATATCTTAAGGCAAAAATCTTTTAAAATATCATTGAGGGGTGTGGGTTTGATAATTCTAAATTATTATAAGAGGTATGATAAAAACTGTGCTGCAAGTTGCATTGCACTCTAGTGCAATGTGGGAAGTGTCATGTAAACTAAAGCAACATAAATATGTAAGAATTTATTATAATGCCTAACATCACTCTTTTTGATTTTGACCATACTCTTATTTCTGTTGACTGCTCTAATGAGTGGACAAAATATCTCTGTCAACAAAACTTTGTGAATAACCCAAAAGCTTATATGGCAACTAAAAATGCCTATGCCCGCGCTTATCTTGAAGGTCAAGTTGATATGCTTGGCTTTTCTCGTTTTATACTCAATGGTTCTATATTAGTGTCTATATTTATTACCTGCTCCTGGCCCTATCTGAAGTGGCGGCTCAGCGCACGTACCTTAACACTGGTCCAGATAGGGTGAAAGAGGATGTTTCGGTTTGTGTGGCTGGTTCAACCATAGAAGTATCCTTGCTCATTTTGGTATCTCAGGCAGGCTAAAGTCATCATAGAAATCATCAACGGTATAAGCATACACCTCATCGTGATGTATGGTTGATTTATATGTAATTACTTTTGGCGTAAAAACACCGATATATGTTGGCATAATTTTTAATGAGTTCTTTTTGAAAACATTTGGCGTATAAGCTGCAAAATTTTTGTTCCCTGCATGACGTGCAGATTCATATAAAAATGCTTCGATGTTATTTTTTCTCATGGATTTGGATAGTTGCTGTGTATAGGCATAACTATCTTTTGATGTCAGCAGTTTATGATCTAGGCGATCAATTTTAGTGAGATCAAGAAAATTCTGGATATTGCATTGTATGGAAAAAACAATTCTCTCAAAGTAAAGTATGTCGTCTATGTTTGCTTTTCGATTGAAGTTAAATAAATAAAAGGCTGACTCAGCTAATGCGGTTTTTTTGTTTGTTGATCCATACCACAATGATTTTTCGTAGATAGAACCGAATCGAGATCCATACTCTAATGGTGGGTATCTAAATGGCGTATAGATTAAGTAATGGTGACCTGTATAGTCAATTTCAGGTTTTGCTTTTTCCTCAAGCAATTGTTCAAGCCGCTCTTGTTCTTGAACGTTCCCGTCAGTAAGTTTAAGAGTTGATGCAGTATTTTGGTTTTCAACGCTTCGATATACGGTTAATCGTTCGCATTTTTGTATATATTTGCTGACAAAATTAAACTCGTCCACGGTAATAGTCCAAGTAATTCATCACCAACACCAAGCCTTTTACTGATTTCATTAAGTCTAGTGGTTTGTTACCGTCAAAGTCATCATTACTGTTAGTTAACCACTTTTTACATATAGGCTCATTTCCGCCGTATATTGCATCAAGAGATCTGATGATTTTAATGAAATAAAGTGCCAGTTCACCCGTTGTCGTTTCAGGCGAAAAAGTGTTTGAATTTTGTTTTTTTGCTTTACTGAAAGCTGAATTACTCATGTGCAGCACCCTTGCAATCTCAGATTGTGGAATACTATATAGCTTTGAGGTATTCTCTAATGACTTTGCAATGATTGAGCTATCATTTGTTATGCTTAGTGCTGTCATATTCATCACTTTATATTTTGTTTCTTTGGGAAATTCTAACAAATAGAGTTGAAAAAGTAAAATTTATATTGCAACCGCTGATTGGTTATAGCAGTGATGACTTGCAAAAAATATTTAATAATTTTGCCGAATATATTGTCAATCTCCGGCTATTACAATGGGATTTGATAAAATCAAAATTAGAGTGGCATATTCGTCAGTTGGGCTGAAAAAAACATATTTGGCTCAACAGAAAACTGAGTTCCAACTTAGCAAAAGAATTCTAAATGGGACAGACTTGATCGAACACCATACTTATTCAGGCAAACTTGACTTAAGTGGTTTTCATGAAGGAAGAAAGCTATTAACAAGAGCCTTTGAGAATGAGCTAACAGTCTGCTTAAAGAGTTTAATTTAATCACCACTTTTAAAGTTATATAGTGTAACTTGATTTTAAAAAGCTAACTAGAAGGAGAAAAAAATGTCATGTATTTACCTATTGGAGAGCAATATGGCAGGGAATGCAGCTATAGCAACTAGTGAAGCGAAAAAGCTTGGTTACAAAGTGAAATTCATCTGTATTAACATGACAGAATATGCTGATGCAGTTATTAATCCATGCACTTTTGCTGATGAGGTTCATGAAGTTAATACCTATGATATTACAAAGCTGCTTCATTTTTTTGAGGATGAAAAGGAATCTGAAAAGATAGAGGTTATTGTTGCTTTTGATGATTTTCGGATTGTTCAGGCAGCTATTTTAAATGCTAAATATACTCATAAAGGTGCTACTTTGGAGTCAATACTTGCCTGCCGTTTTAAAGATATAATGCGAAAAGCTGTTAGCCACCTTAAACAATCAGTGGCATATGAGGTCATTGACTTTAAACAAAAATACGACTCTAGTCCAATTGGTTATCCTTGTGTCGTTAAGCCAAATGATGAAAGTGGAAGTGTTGGGGTGAAAATTTGTCACAGCAATGAAGAGTTTATCGAGGCTGTCAATAATATTTATCAGCTCACTTCACCAAATTGTAGAGGGTATCAGATTGCGACAAAAATCCTCGTTGAAGAGTATATTCCAGGTGATGAGTATAGTGCAGAAATGGTTTGGAATCCTGATTTAAATGAGTGGTTATTATTGGGAGTGACAAAGAAATTTGTTTCTCCTCCTCCATATTGCGTTGAAGTTGGGCATATTTTCCCATTTGGAGATGCTCAATTTGAAAAAGAGGTTGAATTGCAGCTAAAAGAAGTGCTTGCAACAATAGGTTTTAAAAATAGCTTTGCCCATGTAGAGTTTAAAGTTATAGGTGGTGTTCTAAAATTAATAGAAATCAATCCTCGAGTTGGTGGGGATCAGATTCCTGAGCTGATGAAACTCGCCAAACACATAGATCCTATCGCATTATATCTACGCGCATCCCTTGGAATTAGGTTTGAAGCATTGGAGTTAGACAAAAAGCAACAGCAAAGTGAAGGAAAAACTTATGCCGCCATTTGCTTTTTATTTTCAACTAAAGAAGGAGAGGTGAGTCAACTTAAAATTGGCAGCAACTTTGAGCACAGTCATAAAACTCACCTTGCCCAACTTCCAAAGAAAATAAAAGGGTTAACCAGTACAGAAGATCGTTTGGGTTTTGTAATACAAACTTTTAGCTCCACATCACAGGCGATTAATTTTATTGAAAGCACATCACAAAAAATTGCAGTAGAGGTGTATGCAGATGAATAAAATTGCATTTATTGGCAGTAATGAGCTGTTACTGGATCGAGCGAAACAATTAAAGCTTTCAGTTGTTTTGATTCATAAAGCACAAGAAGTTACTGATAGATCACGTGCTTTGGCTGATCAGTGTTTGTTACTTGACTATGGAGACCATAATAATCTTGATTGCATGGTTTCCTTTCTGAAACATCATAAAGTTCAAGCCATTGTTACCTTAAGGGAAGATGCCCTTATTAGTGCTGCTTTGCTTAATAAAGAGTTGGGATTAGGTTGGGAAAACGAGTTAGTGATTACTCAAAAATTAAAAGATAAAGTTGCTATGCGCGAGTTTATAGCAGCAAAATCCTATAGCGTTCCATTTTTTTCCATCACCCACCGTAAGGAGTTGATTGATCTTTATAACCAAATCAAAGCCCCGATTATTACCAAGCCTAAGAGTGGTGTGGGTAGTCAGAATGTTTCTAAAGTTGAATCTTGGAGTGACATAGCACAAATTGATTGTTCATCGCCTTTGATTGCGGAAAAATTTATTCATGGAATTGAATATTCCGTTGAGAGTTTCTCATGTAATACCCAGCATAATATTCTAGCAATTACTAAAAAGATGCTTTACCAAACTGCTGATAGTAAGTTTGTCGAGCAAAGGCATATTATTGGAGAGGAAATTCCTGCAAACGTTAATGCGCTAATTCATGACACAGTTATTCAGTTTTTGTGTGATATGAACGTAGAAAATGGAGCATATCATACAGAAGTTATCGTTGATGGTGGTAGTTGCTTTATCATCGAATCTCATAACCGCGTTGGTGGGGATAGCATCCCTGATCTTGTATATTGAAAGACAGGAATAGACTTGTATGAGTTAACTATCAGACAGCGTATGCGCTTAAGCTTGCCTTCATTAAAAGTTTCACCAAACACTATAGTGTGTTCTACAAACTTTTTTAACCCAACTTTGCATAAGGTCAAATGTGTTATTGGTCAAGAGCGTATGAGAATAAACCCACATGTTGCAAGTTATGAAATACGAGCAGCTATTTTTGAGACTCCGCAACTTGGGAGCTCATCTTATGATAGACCTGGTTTTTTTATTGCCTTTGCAAATAATCCTAAGACACATAACGATGTGGTTGATGGTATTTATCAGAACGTAAAATTTGAGTATGAATAAAATGAGGCAGATTTCTTTGAGGCAATCATTAAGGCGGTTAAATCCTAATTTTTCAAAAAATAACTATTTATTACTTATTGTTATGATGCTTTCATGTGTTGGGATGTTCGCTTTTTTTCCATATGTTGTTGTTGAACTTCCTATTTTTAGCGGAATATCCGTTAATGATATTGGTTTTTAATGCTTATTGGGATGATTGTTGGGAATTTTTCCGCCTACATTCTGGTAAATTTATTGCCAAGCAAGGCGTCAAAAAAAGGATTTTTTCTGACAATTATTCTTTTGGGCGTTGCCATTGTATTTTGTTATCTTAGCTCTTTATTTTTACAGGTAGCATATATTTTAATTCTTCTATGCTTACTGCTTTATCGTTTCAGTCTCGGCATATACTTTACTTATTCCAGAGTATTACAACTTGAGTACTTAGTGAATCAAAGCGATACAACTAAGCTTTTTGCCTATATTAAAATGGTTAATAGTTTAGGTGGAGCCATGGGACCTCTTATTGGTGCGTTAATGCTAAAATTAGCAGGCTTTCAAGGAGTTCTATTTTTTTCCTTGTTATGTTTTTTGATTTCAGCATGCTTGGTGGTAAGAGTTATTTCAACACCTACTACAACCAAAAAAACTGAACGCCAACCAATGCTTTTGTCATTTAGAGTCAATAAAAAGACTTTATTGATTGGCATTGCAAGTTTCTTTCATTTTATCTTTGAAGCACAAATATATACTTATTTTACGCTGATGATTAAGCAAAATTATCACGAATATACAGCTGTTATTTCGAGTATTTTTACTTTGAATTCTATCTTGCTTATTTTTATGACAATCAAGGTTATTAACCTTGTTGCAAGAATTAAAAATTATAGCTTTCAATATACTTTAGGTATCGGAGCCTCTTGTGTCGCATTAGTTTTATTTACTTTTCAAGCTGAATCATTACCTTGGCTTTATTTTTGCATTTTACTCTTTACGCTTGGTGAGATTATCGCGCCACAAGTTTCTGTTATTGCTATCTCGAATGAAAAAGACCCTACAAAACTCAAAGCCAATATGTCTTTCTACAATTTGTGTACTAGCTCGCTTGGCTTGGGTGTGGGTAGTTATTTAGGTGTTTATATCTTTGGGCTTGGAGTGGGCTCAATTGCGATCTTTACATGGTTTTTAATTTTTGTGTTGTCTGCTGTTTTCTTTGCATGGGCAATGCGTTATTACTCACATAACACTTGAAACTAGGAATAAGTTTTGTCATGATGAGCCACAGTTTTAAGTGTTAGTTGATATCTCTAATGACTAAATTAATTGATATCCCAGTTAAAGTGGAAAGCGGTAAGAAATACCAAACTGAGCTGGGCTTTAGTGCAGTAAAAGATGGCATTAAAAATAGTAAGGTCAATCCAGTTCGCATTCAAAAACCAGATTGGTTAAAAGTAGCTAAGCAGGACTCAAGCGAAACCTACCGTAAAGTGAAATCCATTACTAAAACACATCGCTTGTCAACGGTATGTGAAGAAGCAAAATGCCCTAATATTAACGAATGTTGGTCGCACGGTACAGCAACGATTATGTTAATGGGAAGTGTGTGTACGAGAGCGTGTAAGTTTTGTTCAGTGGATACAGGTAATCCCAAAGGGTGGCTGGATCGTGATGAGCCAAAAAATGCAGCAGAAAGTGTTAAGCTTATGGGCTTGGAATATGTGGTGTTAACCTCAGTCGATCGAGATGATTTAGAAGATGGTGGTGCAGGTCATTATGCGCAGGCGATTAATGAAATCAAAGCGCTTAGCCCTACGATTAAGGTCGAAGCGTTAACACCAGATTTCCAGGGGAAACATGAGCATATCAATAAACTGCTTAAGACGGACATGGATGTTTTCGCCCAAAACGTTGAAACAGTTGAACGCTTAACATATGTTGTGCGTGATCCTCGTGCGGGTTATTGGCAAACAATTAACGTCTTGAAATATGTCAAGCAGCAAAATCCAAAGGTATTAACTAAAACGAGTCTAATGTTAGGATTGGGCGAGACAAAAGAAGAAGTGCTTAAAACAATGGATGACTTACGCTTAGCACGAGTCGATATTTTAACGCTAGGTCAATATATGCAGCCGACTAAGCATCACTTGGTGATTGAGCGTTTTGTCACTCCAAAAGAATTTGAGGAATATCGCCAGATTGGTCTTGAAAAAGGATTTTTAGAAGTAGCTTCAGGACCTATGGTGCGTTCAAGTTATCGTGCTGATCGTGTATTTAAGCGTAATAATTTAGACTTATAACGCCGTGAAAAGTAATTGTTAAACTTGCAGATTTTTTTATTGATGGTGCCTTAGTTGAGATTTCTAGTAGCAAGGTTTTATCTTTCCTGTTGTATTATTTTCTGCTTTTCTTTTTCTTGGCTTCCATTTTAAAGGCAATATAGGCACCGATTACCACACAGGTTGAAATAATTGCAATCATAATGGTAGCAAGAGCATTAATTTCAGGTGTAGGACCATTTTTAACCGTTGAATAGATATACATAGGTAAGGTTGGATCGCTGCTACCAGCAACGAATTCAGTGATAACTAAATCATCTATTGAAAGTGTGAATGCCAATAAAAATGAGGCAATTAGGGAAGGAATAATTTGTGGCAGGGTGATTTGAAAAAAGATTCTTGCAGGCTTCGCACCTAAGTCCATTGCTGCTTCTTCAATCGAACGATCAACGCTAGCAATTCGAGCTTGCATGACAATTGTGACATAGGCCGTACAAAAGGTGATATGTGCAATAATAATGGTCATCATGCCACGACCATGTGGCCAACCAATTAAATTTTGTAATGAAGTAAACATTAATAAAAGTGATACTCCTAATACAATATCAGGTAAGACAAGCGGGGTGATCACCATACCATAGAGAAAGCTTTTACTACGGAAATATTCAAAGCGTGTCATTATATAAGCGATTATTGTGCCTAACGTAGTGGCACAAAGTGAGGCAATAAGCGCAATTTGCAAACTGATTAAGGCGGCACTAATGATGTCGCTATCATTAAACAGTGCTTTATACCAATCTAATGTAAATCCGCCCCAAAGGTTGATGATTTGGGAATTACTAAATGAAAACAATATAAGGATAAAAAGTGGGATATATAAGAAGATCAATCCAAGAATGAGCATTACTTTACTGTAAGAAAAGGTACGCATTTATAAACTTCCTGAGGCTTTAGCTTGACGTTGCTGGATTTTTTGCATCCAAATAACAGGTAATACAAGAATGATCAATAAGATAACCGACATTGCAGCTGACATCCCCCAGTTATTTGCAGTAAAGAACTGCTCCCAGATTATACTCCCAATCATAACGCTATTTAACCCACCCATGATCTGAGGTACAACAACTTCTCCAACGGCAGGGATAAAAACCAGTAGACTACCAGCGATTAATCCAGGCATGGATAAGGGTAGTGTTACTTTAAAAAATGTTTTAATTGGGGTGGCACCTAAGTCAGCTGCAGCGTCATTTAGAATTGGATCAAGCTTGATTAATATAGCATAGAGCGGTAAGACCAAAAAGGGTAAGTAGCAATAAACCATGCCTAAATACATTGAAAAATTATTATATAATAATGCCATGCTTGGCAAGCCAAACTCCATTAGAAAAACATTGAGTTTATGGTTACCAAGTAATGTCACCCAAGCATACGTTCGTAATAAAAACGATGTCCAATAGGGAATGATAATCATGATCAAAAATATAAGCTGAGTGTGCTTGCTTTTTATGCGCGAAAGCGCTAAAGCCATTGGATAGCCAATTAAAATACATAGAATAGTTGTTATAAGAGCAATACTTGCTGAGTCATAAAGGGCAATGAATACCAAATTTGAGCTTAGCGTTTGCATGTAGTTAGTTAAATGTAAAATAATATGAAGTGTGTGATCAGTGTATTGTGAAATAGCGCTAAAAGGGGGTGTTCCATCCGCAGGCACAGTAAAGCTTATAGCTAAAACAAATAAAAATGGGATAAGTAAAAACACCATAAACCATAACATAGGAACCAATATGACAAAGCGTTTTTGCCATTTGTGGATCAAGACTGAATCAATTATAAACCTCATGAATATAACACCATGATGTTTTCAGGTTCCCACGTTAAGTATACGGTATCTTCCCAGGTGGGGTGATCTGCATTGCGCTCGACGTTGAAATCTGTTGCTGTAATAAGTTTACCTGTTGCGCTTTCTACATAATAAGTCGATAAGCCTCCCATGTAAGCAATGTCTTTCACCTTGCCAACGATGGTGTTAATTGGTCGTTCTAGATTGTAATCTATTGGTGCAGTCTTAGAAATGGATATTTTTTCAGGACGAAGTCCAATCCATATTTGTTGTCCTTCAACACCTTCGATTTTGCGATCAAGTTTAAATACACTTTTTGTCTCATTAGAATCAATCGTACTAGAGTCATCATTTATTTCAGCAATTATTCCCTCGAAAATAGCACTTTTACCGATAAAACTAGCAACAAAGCGGGTTTTAGGAAACTCATACACTTCTTGTGGAGGACTGACTTGTTCAAGCCAGCCTTCAGACATAATACCAATGCGAGATGCCATTGTCATCGCTTCTTCTTGGTCATGTGTTACCATGATAAAGGTGCTACCAGTTTGTTCTTGAATGTCAACTAACTCAAATTTCATTTGATCACGCAAGTTTTTATCTAAAGCAGACAGGGGTTCATCTAGTAGTATTAGCTTGGGGCGTTTGGCTAAGCAGCGTGCTAAGGCTGCACGTTGTCTCTGACCACCTGATAATTGATGTGGCTTACGTTTTGCTAAATGTTCCATTTTAATAATTTTAAGTGCAGCTGCTGTGCGTGCAAGGATTTCATTTTTTGGTAGTTTATCCTGTTTCAAGCCAAACATGATGTTTTGCTCAATTGTCATATGTGGAAATAAGGCATAGGACTGAAACATCATATTAATTGGGCGTTTATAAGGTGGAACATTTGTCATGTCCACACTATCGATTAAAATTCGACCATCAGTTGGTTGCTCAAATCCTGCTAATAAGCGTAAAAGCGTACTTTTGCCACTACCTGAGCTACCAAGTAAAGCAAAAAACTCTTTTGGATAAATGTTTAAAGAAATGCCATCTACGGCAGTATGTCCATCATCAAAACGCTTAGTGAGATTGCGAATACTAATCAATGGTTTTTTATTGGTTATTCTCTCCATCGAGCATAAATCCCCCATAAGTTAGCGGTGTTGAAAATCAGGCTATAGGATAAAGAGGTTTTGATAAAATAGAAAGGAGATTAATGATCAAATTATTTTAAATTTTTATAGTTGCTTAACCTTATTATTCTTCTTTGATGAATATCAGTAAAACATGACCTACCATAAACCCTTATGAGAAAGTACTTTACGTGATAATTTTTTCGGTATTGTTATCATCTGGCACATTTGTTTTTATAATCAAAAATCAAATCAAAAATGGCGAAAATTGATGTACGCTGCAGGAATTGCAACTCAATAAAGACAGTTAAAGCAGGTAATAACCAATTGAAATCTAGTCCAAGTGGTGCGCAAAGGTACCGTTGCCTAGATTGTGGCGAATACTTTCAACTTGAATATAAAGCACTAGGTCGGCTACCCAAGATAAAAGAAAGAATTATTGAGATGTGTAGCAATGGTAGTGGTATACGAGATACAGTACGTGTTTTAAAAGTTAGCACAAAAACCGTGATTAATACGATAAAAAAAGCCTGTAGATTGTTGAAATGTAACTGAAACTTATTGATGAATATAAGCCCAGTTGTTGTGATGCCACTTATGCTTGAGCTTGATGAGTAATGGTCATATATTGGAAACGAAAAGAACCAACGATAGCTTTAGTTAGAGCTATCTGCCATAAGATAAGTCAAATTATTGCCTATTATTTTGGTAAGCGTACGCATGAAAGCTTTGAATTACTTTTCAAAACGCTACAATGTTTCAAGGTTGAATTATTCTACAGTGATGACTGAAATAGCTATTTCAAATATATTCCCGATGAATATCATGACATACGGAAACGTAATACACAGAAGATTGAGCGTAAGTTTTTGACATTTAGGACCAGAATAAAGCGACTTGCCAGGAAAAGTATCTGCTTTTCAAAAAGCAGAGTTAATGCACAATACCGTTATCGGGCTTTACATTAACCGTATTGAATGGGGACGGAGTATATGAATGACACAGTAAAACACTACCTTGAAAAGTTATTTAAGTTTTGGTTGGTGTAATTCTCTTAATCCGTTATTTCATTTGCAACTTCTATGAGGTAGAATCCCCCAATATGAAGATAGGCAGTATTGTTAAACTATATGAAAAAAACGTTCTATAATATTCCAGCGACACGTTTATTGCCTAGCAAATGGGATTTGTTTTCACTCTTTTTTGTATTGTCTATGATTTTTATTATTGCTTGGGTGTGTAGTAGCTTGGGTGGTAGTGTTGACTATCGTAATATTGATACTTTAGCTAAATATGAGCATGTTTCTATGAATTTGTGGAATTTGCCAAAGTATGCGGCAAATACAACTGTTCGAATGTTTATCGCACTTTTTTGTTCATTCGTTTTTAGCTTTGTAATTGGGGCGTGGGCTGCTAAGAGTAAACGTGCTGAGGGCATTATTATTCCTATTATTGATATTTTACAATCCATTCCTATTTTGGGTTTTTTAGCGATCACGATTACAGGATTTTTAGCTATCTTTCCCTATTCTTTGTGGGGTGCTCAACTTGCTGTTATCTTTGGGTTATTCACTGCTCAAGCTTGGAATATGATGCTAAGTTTCTATCAATCGTTAAAGACAATACCAAAGGAATTAAGAGAAGCTGCTGATATGTATCAGCTATCTGGATGGCAGCGTTTTTGGAAATTGGAAGTACCTTTTTCTATGCCTGGTCTGATATGGAATACGATGATGTCAATGTCAGCCAGTTGGTTTATGATTGTAGCGTCTGAGAGCATCGTTGTTAATTTTTCTCAAACGACTTCTGCTACCATTAATCTTCCAGGAATCGGCACTTTTATTGATCAAGCTAATAATGAACGTGATTTTAGTGCGGTTTTTTTAGCTATTATTGTAATGCTTGTGGTGATCATTTTATATGATCAACTGATTTTTAGACCAATTGTTAAATGGTCAGAAAAGTTTGTTGTTACAGAAATACAGCAAGAAATAGGATCCAATTCATGGTTTTTAAAACTATTGCAACGTTCAACAATTTTGCAAGGCTTTAGCCATTTTATGGCGTTACAAGCAAATCGCATCGTCAATATTTCGTGGTTTAAAAAGGACTTAAATAAGAACTACAATCAGCTTAAGCATCAAAAAGATGATGGGAGTAATTCGCGTCTACAGGCGGCAATTTGGCAGTTGTGTGTCGCTGTTAGCATTGGTCTGTTCATTTATCTTGCATGGCAGTTTATCTATGGCAACAAGGAGGCACCCATTACATTTGCTGAAACTTTAAAAGTATTTGGATATGGGCTATTGACAGGGTTACGTGTATTTATATTAATAATCATTGCTTCAATTATCTGGGTGCCTATTGGTATTTGGATTGGTTTGCGCCCAACTGTCGCTGAGAAAGTGCAGCCTTACGCTCAAATTTTTGCAGCTTTTCCAGTAAATGTGTTATACGGATTGTTTGGCACGGTGGTGATTGCATTTAATCTGAATTTTAATATTTGGTGTATATTGCTGATGGCATTAGGTACTCAATGGTATATTTTGTTTAACGTGATTGCTGGTGCTTCTGCTATTCCACATGAACTTAAAATGGCTGCTAAAAATATGCAATTAAAAGGAACTGTAAAATGGTTTAAGTTCTTGTTTCCTGCTGTTATGCCTTTTTATGTAACAGGTGCAATTACTGCTGCAGGTGGTGCCTGGAATGCAAGTATCGTTTGCGAATATATCAATTGGGGTAAAGATTCAGTGATTATGGCTTCAGGGATTGGTGCTTATATTTCTGAGCAATATAATGCACCAGGCGATCATACGGCAAATATTGCGCTAGGTGTGGTAGTAATGTGTGTTTTGGTAGTGCTTACAAATAAATTGTTCTGGCGCAAACTTTATAATTACGCTGAAAAGCGTTTTAGTATGAATATGTAATTTGGCGTGAGAAAGAAAAAACGACTCTACTTAATAAATAAAGGATAATCATGATTAATAACGATAGTATAGTATCGAAAGCTCACAATGTGAGCTCAAAGGAAATACAGCGTATATTATGTGTTGACAAGGTATCCAAAGCCTTTAAAAAACCTGATAAGCAAGATTTAATGGTACTTGAAGATGTCGATTTTACAATGAAAGAAGGTGAAATAATTGCTCTTCTAGGAAAGTCTGGCTCTGGTAAATCTACTTTGCTAAGAATCATTGCAGGACTGACTGCACCTACTACAGGGGAAGTAATTTATCGCGACAAAAAGGTATCAGGACCTGTTCCTAATGTGTCAATGGTTTTTCAAAGCTTTGCTTTGATGCCGTGGTTGACCGTATTGCAAAATGTAGAGTTAGGTCTAGAAGCACGTAATATCAGTGCCAGTGAGCGTAAAGAAAAAGCATTAAAAGCGATTGATATGATTGGTTTGGATGGTTTTGAAAACGCATATCCCAAAGAGCTATCAGGCGGGATGCGTCAGCGTGTGGGTTTTGCACGTGCGCTTGTATTGCAGCCAGACTTGTTGTTAATGGATGAGCCCTTCTCAGCACTTGATGTGTTAACGGCAGAAAATTTGCGTGAAGATTTATTGGAGTTATGGGAAAAAAATGATGCGATGAAGGGAATCTTATATGTTACTCATAATATTGAAGAGGCAGTGCTCACAGCGGATAGAATCATTATTTTTGGTAGTAATCCTGGCTTTATTCGAGGAGAACTTAAAGTTGACTTACCTCATCCAAGAAACTCTCAAGATGAGGCTGTCACCGATTTAATTGATGAAGTATACCGAATGATGACAACAGCAGAAACAAGAGAGCTAACTGAGCGCATGAATAAGCGTAAAGCACTTAATATTGGTTATCGATTGCCAGATGCTGAAGTTTCTGAGTTAACTGGATTATTGACTGAGATGGATGATTTACAAGCTAAAGGCTCAATCGACTTACCTGATTTGGCAGATCATGTGCGCTTAGATATTGATGATTTGTTTCCAATTATTGAAACTTTATCCGTACTTCATTTAGCTAGTGTATCAGATGGGGATATTACAATGACTACCTTGGGTAAACACTTTATGTCCGCAGATATTGAGGAGCGTAAAGTGATCTTTTCTAAGCTTTTAGTGCAGCATATTCCATTGGCGCGTCATGTGATAAAAGTTTTAAAGGAACGCCCAAATAAAAAAGCGCCAGAATCACGTTTCTTATCTGAGCTTGAAGATTATTTAAGCGATGATGAAGCTGTACGTGTGTTTAATACCTTTATTAATTGGGCGCGTTATGCTGAGATTGTTGAATACGACGCCGCAATAGGTATATTAAGCTTAGATGAAACCAATACCTAATAGGTATAAATGAATATAGAGTAATTAAGATGCTAGTGTGTACTTATTTAAGTGGCTTTTGATACTAAAATTAAACAATAATCACTAACCATATCAATTGTCATACTGGATTATCACTCATGATGTATTTAAGGAATGGGGCACTGAAAAGTGGTCAAATCGTATGTTCAAGTTGAATGCAATGTGAAATTATCGTGCCTTGGATAGAAAATGGAACATTCAAAGCGGTATTAGATATGGGTTTTGACAATTTAGTGACATTTGATCATATAGGTCAATTTTATTTAGAACAATTGTTGGCTTCGTTATAATGTTGGGTAGTAATTTTGACAGAGTATTATAGCATTGATATTAAAAAACTATTTTCAGACGCTGGTTTGCACATGCGTGAAGCACAACTTCAGATGATTGAAGCTGTTAAAATAGCACTGGTTAATGATGAAAAAATTATAATTGAAGCCCCGACGGCAACAGGTAAGAGTTTTGCATATTTATTCGGTGCTCTGCTAGCTAACAAAATGCGATGTGAGCAAGGACATGAAAAACTTACCATTGTTCTATCAACAGCAACCGTGGCATTGCAAGAGCAATTAATGGATAAAGACTTACCGTTTATTCACAAGCTACTACAAGCACATGATTTAGCTTTTAGCTATCAGCTAGCAAAAGGGCGTTCACGTTATTTGTGTCCGCGGAAATTGCATAGCCATAGCTTAATAGAAACTGATTTAATTACCGAAGCAGAAAGTTTAGATAAGCGATTTCAAAAAGATTGGGATGGCGATTTTGATTTATTAGAGGAACCCCTTTCAAAAACACTGATGCAAGAGATATATAATACCAGTAGCTCATGCTCATTTACTCGTTGTGAATATTATCGCGAATGCCCGTTTTTGATAGCACGTCAAGGCTTAAAAAAAGTAGACATAATTGTTACTAACCACAGTTTACTACTATCTCATTTAGATTTAGGAGATGGTTCGATTTTACCTAAATTTGAAAAGAGTATATACATAGTTGATGAATGCCATCATTTACCAGATCGAGCGTTAAAGTCTTTGTCAGGTTTTGCATCATTATTGGGTTCTCACACTTGGATTAACGATGTTGATAAGTTATTAAATGCTTTACCAGCAGAACTTGCGGATAAAACTCGGCGTGAAAATTGGAAGCTTGTATGTACAAACCTCATTCAGCAACTCACCTATATGCAACAACTTATAGATCCACTTTATCGGCAAGCACAAAAAGAAGAAACGGTGTGGCGTATCAAACATTTGGACGATGAAATGCTTAAGCTTGCAACAGAAATTAAAACTTCTGCGAGTTTCTATGTTATACAATGTCAAAAACTTAAAGATGAGCTCGATAATTTTATTGAAAAAAATGAAATATATTCAGTAAGTAGTTTGGAAAAACAATTTACCCAAATGGGTTTTTTATTGGAGCGTGCTCAAAATTTGCAGATGGTATGGTCATTGATGATAAACTCAGCCACTTCCCCACCGATTGCAAAGTGGGTTATTCCACATGATAAAAAAATCAAGCAGGAAGAAATCCAAACGGATATATTGGCAACCAGTTTTCAAGATTATGATATTCATGCTTCACCAATTGAAGCAGCATCATTGCTGAAACAAGCATTCTGGCAACACGTTCAACACGGGGTGGTATTGTGTTCTGCGACTGTACGCTCATTGGGGAAATTTGATCGATTTTTAAATGCTATAGCGCTTAAAAAAGAAGCAAAAACGCTGCTCTTGCCCTCACCATTAAATTATGAAAAATCAAAGATGATTATTCCTAATATGAAAAATGAACCAGTACAGCAAGAAAATCATATTGATGAAACAGCAAAACTACTTAATGAACTCTATTTAAAGGATTTGCATGAAGGTGCTTTGGTATTGTTTACGAGTATCTATGCAATGGAAAAAGTCTATATGCGTCTTAGTGCTCAACTGAAAAAAATTACCTTAGTTCAAGGAGATCGCTCAAAGCAAGCAATGATTGCTATCCATAAAAAACGCATAGATGCTTTTAAACCTTCAGTTATTTTTGGTGTAGATAGTTTTTCAGAAGGAGTTGATTTGCCTGGTGCATATTTAACACGCTTAATTATTCATAAACTGCCATTTTCTGTGCCAACAAATCCGATTGATAAAACGCGCGCTGAGTGGTTAGAATCTATCAATCGCAAGCCATTTATGGATATATCCTTGCCGCAAGCTTCTTTAAAGCTTACTCAAATGGTTGGTCGCTTAGTCCGCACTGAGTCGGATGTTGGTGAAGTGATTATTTTGGATAGGCGCTTAAAAACAAAATTTTATGGTAAAGCATTATTAGATAATTTGCCACCTTTTCAAATTATTTAGAAAAAGGATCGTTTGGGTCAGTCTACTCATCCAAGAGCCATTTTTGTCTATTTCATAAAGCACCTCTTTTATTTAATTAGGATGTTTAATAGTCTAGTTTAGACCGGACAATTCATGTGTTCTTACTTAGGACATTTTATTTATTCTCTACAACTATTAAGACAGTTTGAGGTAGAGTAATAATTAGTTGTGACCTGCTTCACATAACTTGTTGCTGTGGATACACAAGGCTTGCCGCATGCTATCTATATTACATAACTGATCGTAAGGGTGCTATTATCATGGTAACAAATTCAAAAGAGCACTTATCTGAAGTTAAGAATTTATTAGATGGGAGTTATACGGGTGATCCATTCACAACGGCAATAAAAGCAACGCTTGGTGCGAGGGTAGAAATAGCTAAACGAAGTGAACTGCATAAGTTTGCTGTGATCCCAAAGAGTTGGGTGGTTGAACGCTCTTTTGCTTGATTAGAAAAATGTCGGCGTTTATGGAAAAACTGTGAAAGAAAAATTAATGCAAGTTTGCAAATGGTTGTACTCGCTTTCATTAGGCTAATAGCACAGAAACTTTGAACAGGTTGTTAGAAACAAAGACCAAAAGAATGTGCATTAAGAAAGTACAATGCCTTCTGCTTCACTGCAGTGAGTATAGATGTTGGTATTGCAAAATTTGCCAGTTGTGCAACGGTAAATAGCAACTGTATCTATGAACCTAAAAACAGCTTTCGTTATATTGAAAGCAGATTAGAAAAAGAGCAGTGTAAACTCAAACATAAGAATGGGAAAGCGTGAGTAAGTACCAACCTGCTTAATTAGAACATATCCCCTTCCTTTAGAGAGGGAGGGATGTCAATTGAGTGCACTTTATTCGATCTTAATTTATTGACACAAACGTTAAAACTGATTACCCTGGGTGCAAATGATACTAAGTTAGTCCTATTTTGATGTTAAAGGTCAGTAAACTTGCTGATTATGCGGTGATGACTGTGTTGAAAATTGCACAATCCCCACAGGCTTTACATAGCGCAACCGATCTTGTGGCAGTGACGAGGCTTAACCTGCCAACCTTACGTAAGATTCTAAAAATATTAAGCAACAAGGGGATTTTACATGCCAAACGCGGTTCAGAAGGTGGTTATGAGTTAGCAAAAGATATCAAAACGTTATCCGTATTGGATGTGGTAGAAGCGATTGATGGGCAACTTGCTTTTACCGAATGCTGTGAGAAAGGATTTAAGTATTGTGCTGTGACTAATTGTCAAATGAGTAGTTACTGGCATGTGATTAATAAGAAAGTGCGTGAAACATTGAATGTATTTTCGATACAAGAACTCATGAATAGAGAAATCAATAGCAAAGAGATTAAGCATTATGACTGATGACAAGATAAACAAAATAATCAATCAAGAATATAAGCATGGCTTTGTGACAAATATCGAACAAGAAACTTTTCGAGCAGGTCTTGACGAAGGTATTATTAGTCAAATTTCTGCACGTAAAAATGAGCCTGAATTTATGTTGCAATGGCGCTTGCAAGCATATCGTAAGTGGTTAAAAATGAAGGAGCCAACTTGGGCACACGTTAACTATGAACCCATTGATTATCAGTTAATTAGCTATTACTCAGCACCAAAATTCAATAAAGATCAACCCAAAAGCTTGGATGAGGTGGATCCTGAGTTAATCGAAACTTATAACAAGCTAGGAATCCCTTTGCATGAGCAAGAAATGTTAGCAGGTGTTGCAGTGGATGCTGTTTTCGATTCGGTATCTGTTGTCACAACATTTAAAGAAAAGCTTGCTGAAGCAGGAGTGATATTTTGCCCTATTTCAGAAGCGCTAAAGAAGTATCCAGAAGTGGTGCAAAAATACATCGGTAGCGTTGTGCCACAAACTGATAATTATTTTGCTGCTTTAAATTCAGCTGTATTTAGTGATGGTTCCTTTGTTTATATTCCCAAAGGTGTACGCTGTCCGATGGAACTATCAACATATTTTAGAATCAATGCTTCTAATACGGGGCAATTTGAGCGTACGCTCATTATTGCGGATGAAGGCAGCTATGTCAGTTATTTAGAAGGCTGTACAGCACCTATGCGTGATGAGAATCAACTACATGCAGCAGTTGTTGAACTCATTGCACTTAAAGATGCAGAGATTAAATATTCTACAGTACAAAATTGGTATCCTGGTGATAAAGAAGGTAAGGGAGGCATTTACAATTTTGTAACAAAACGTGGTCTATGCAAAGGGGAGAATGCAAAAATTTCATGGACACAAGTCGAAACTGGTTCATCAATCACTTGGAAATACCCATCGGTTATTTTAAGAGGTGATAATAGTATCGGTGAGTTTTACTCAGTTGCGTTAACGCGTCATGCTCAGCAAGCCGATACGGGAACAAAAATGATTCATATGGGTAAAAATACCAAAAGCACGATTATCTCAAAAGGTATCTCAGCAGGATGCGCACAAAATACATATCGCGGGTTGGTGCGTACCTTGCCTGTTGCTGAAAATGCGCGAAATTTTTCACAATGTGATTCTCTTTTAATTGGTCATCAGTGTAGTGCGCATACTTATCCTTACATTGAAAATAAAAGCGAAACAGCACAAATCGAGCATGAAGCAACGACTTCAAAAATCTCAGATGAACAGTTGTTTTACTGTCAACAGCGCGGCATAAGTAACGAAGATGCGGTGGCGATGATCGTTAATGGTTTTTGTAAAGATGTGTTTAAGAAGTTACCACTGGAATTTGCGGTAGAAGCACAAAAATTAATGGCAGTTAGTCTAGAAGGGGCGATTGGCTAGTAGTGCTAATATGCTAATAGTACTTGAAGTACTAAAGAGTTAAAAGAATAAGGTAGAACTGGTAAAAAAGATGTTGTTAGAAATTAAAAACTTACATACAAAAGTTGAAGGTAAAGCTATTTTAAAAGGTATTGACCTTAGGATCAATCCAGGTGAAGTACATGCGATTATGGGACCAAATGGTGCTGGTAAAAGTACGCTAGGTAATATACTAGCAGGAAAACCTGGTTATAAAGTAACAGAGGGAGAAGTGCTATTAGAGGGTAAGAACCTTTTGGAACTTGACGCATCTGAGCGTGCGCATGCAGGTGTATTTTTAAGTTTCCAGTATCCTGTTGAAATCCCAGGGGTAAGTAATACGCAATTTTTAAAGACAGCGGTTAATAGTATGCGTAAGGCACAAAACCAGTCTGAGCTTGATGCAATGAGTTTTATGAAAAAGCTGCGTGCAAATATGGAAATTCTAGAAATGGATCAAAAGTATATGAAACGTGGTGTTAATGATGGGTTTTCAGGTGGTGAAAAAAAGCGTAATGAGATGTTACAAATGATGATGTTAGAGCCAAAAATTTGTATTCTTGATGAGACGGATTCAGGACTTGACATTGACGCTTTGCAGGTTGTATCAAAGGGTGCTAACCATATGCGTGATCAAAAGCGAGGATTTATTGTCATCACTCATTACCAGCGCTTATTAAACTATATAGCTCCAGATTTTGTTCATGTGCTCGCAGATGGCAAGATTGTAAAATCAGGCAATCGTTCGTTGGCATTAGAGCTTGAAGATAAAGGCTATGCTTGGATTAGTGAACAAGGAGTTTAAAAATGTTAGTTTTAGAGAAGGCTTTAGAAGAGTTACCGTTTGTAGATAAAAATACAATTGCAAAGCGACAAAGTGCTTGGCAAGCTTTTAATGCGGCAGGTTTCCCAAGTAAAAAAAGTGAAGCGTGGCGCTATACCGATTTAAATGCCTTATATCAAAAATACAACATTAAAACCATCAAGTTAAGTCATAATAAAAATACAGCTGAGTTTATGTCTTTGCTTAACCTGTACCCAGGTACTTATTATAATATTGTTTTTATTGATGGCACTTTAATTTACTTTGATCAAGTTGAAGGGCTTGTTATTGAAAATATACTTACAAAAGAAAGTAAGTTGAACCTAGATGCAGAAGATGCTATAAATGCAATAGATTTACTTAATATGTCGTCAACGATTGCAGGTGTTTACATTGAAGTTAAACAAGACATTAAATTAATTAAACCTATCCTTATTACTTATGCTCATAGTGATGGCAGTGAGGGGATGTTGTTAAACTATCATAATCACATCAAAGTGGGTAAATCGGCACAATGCTTTATTCGTGAACATTACATTACATTTAGTCATGTTTTAACTGCAATCAACGTTAAAACACAGCTTGACCTTGCAGAAGACGCGCATTATACATATGACGTATTGGCAAACATAACCATGCAAAGACTTTTGATCACAAATAGTATTTTTGTGAAGCTATATAAAAATTCTTACTATGAAACCTTTCAATTGTCATCACAATCGGCACTCAATCGTGTTGACTTTAATGTTGATTTGCTAGAAGAAGGCGCTGTTTTTAATGCAAAAGGTATTTATACTTTAGCGCAATCTGCACGAGCGGACTATCACTTTTATGTTAATCACCTGGCATCAAATACTCAAAGTGATGTATCATTTCGAGGTGTTGTTGGAGGTAAGGCATCCGCAACCTTTAATGCGAAGGCTTACGTGAATAAAGGATTGCATGGCATTAAAGCTTTTCAAAATAACCGTAATATTCAACTAAGCAATAGTGCTGAAATAAATACCAAACCCGAACTTGAAATTTATTCGGATGATGTTATTTGTTCACATGGTGCAACGATTGGTTATTTAGATAATCAAGCGTTATTTTATTTAAAATCTCGTGGGATTCCAAACAATGACGCAATGACGCTTCTAATAGAGGGGTTTGCTAAAGAGCTAATTACCCTTTTAGATCGAGATGAAGCTACACTGCAAGATTATATTGATAATTTTGATGGTCATATCAAAAATTTGTTGTAGAAGTTTATCTTTTAAGAACTACTTGCAAAATTCAGTATTGATTGAATTTTAGCTTAATCAAAACCTTTAATTTATATTAAGCTTATGCAGCCTTTAAATTTATTTTATTACCTTGCAGTATAGATTATGAGAAGGGAGGGAGAAAGTATACTGCAAGGCAATTTGCTTGGTCTCAAGGGTTTATATCATAGGTCATACTGAAAGAGAAGGGAGAGAGAAGTACTGCCCTATAATCGAATGCCCTTGAGTGAAGTCAGTATCACAAGCAAAAATTAAAATAAGCTTAAGGTAACCATAAATGTTGATAAAATTTTATAAAAAATGAATTTTCTTTTTTGATGTGATATCACATTCATCTATCTGTAAAGCTAGACAAGTTAAGTTTCGTTGTTTTTGTTTAGTATTATTTACGTTGTGATTGAGTCGTAAATTAGATATTAGATTTTGTTATATAAAATTTTTGTTTTAGTCATCTAATATTTTGATTGACCATAAAAAAAATTGGTTCTAATATTCGCACTTTCTGTCACTCTAACTTAAGGCATGATCAACTATGACGGAAGTAAAAACATTAAGAAAAGACCTTAAACTGCGCCACCTTGAACTTATTTCTTTAGGAGGAATTATTGGATCGGCCTTTTTCCTTGGAACAGGTTATATTGTTGCTCAAGCTGGACCTGCCGTTTTAATTTCGTACGCTTTGGGTGGATTAATCGTTTTTCTTGTGATGTTATGTTTGTGTGAACTAACGGTTGCAATGCCAAGTTCCAGTTCATTTATTCAATACGCCAGTGACTACATTTCACCAACTTGGGCATGTGGGACAGGTTGGTCGTATTGGTTAAACTGGATTGCATATATTCCAGCAGAATGCACGGCTGCAGGAATCATAATGCACTATATTATTCCAAGTGTGCCAGCGTTTAGTTGGGCTATGTTATTTGGGTTTGTCATTACCATTATCAATTTGTCCAAAGTACGCATATTTGGTGAGATGGAGTTTTGGCTAGCAATTGTAAAAATTGCTGCAATTATCATGTTTTGTATATTAGCCTTGTTTATATTTTTTGGTTTATATAAAAGTGGTGGCAAAATGCCAACGATTGGCACTGAGTATTTGCTTGGAGATGGTGGTTTCTTCCCTAAAGGAAAGCTTGTTTTAATTAGTTTGATGGTCATGTTATTGGTTAATTTTCAAGGCTCGGAAATCGTTTGTTTGGCAGCAGCTGAATCTAAAGATACCGATGTTGCGATTCCACGCGCTTCACGCAATATTGCTATTCGCATCGTGCTATTATATTTAGTACCAGTTTTTCTGTTAGTACTTATTTTTCCCTGGAGTAAAATGGACAGTGACACTTCTGTTTTTATATTAGTTTTGCAACAATATGGCTTTCATTGGATAGCAGGCATATTTACATTTGTTGTACTAACGGCGGCATTTTCTTGTGCTAATAGTGGCATGTATGCAACTGTAAGGGCTTTATATGGACTTTCTCAACAAAAAATGGCACCAAAAATTTTCTCGCGCTTGAATCGCCATCAAGTTCCGATGATAGCTGCAATTTTTACTTTGGTTTGTATTTGGATCTTTCTAATATTGTCATACTTTTTTTCGTCAACAACTGCATTTTCATATTTGTTAAGTATCTCTGGGTTCACTGGTGCAATTTGTTGGATTTCAATTTGTTGGGCGCAGTATAACTTTAGAAAGCATTGTAAACGGAATAACATCGAATTAAAGGGAAAGTTTAAAACACCTTTTTATCCTGTGGTTCCACTTTTGGGGATTTGGCTACAAATTGCTTGTTTAGTGTTGTTGTTATGGAATGAAGAGTTGCGTCCTGCGTTTTACTTTGGTGCTCCTGCTGTTTTTTTGCCGATGATTATTTATTGGGGTTATAAAAAATATGCTAAAAGGTCAAGTGTTTAGGTGTTTTATAGATCATAAAATCTTGATGTTTATTTGCTAATTATTTTTTTTATTTCTTTTTAATAAAATTTTTATTTACAGCAGCTTATGTTGTTGTTAATTTATGTAAGATTTTTAAGAGCTTTGTCTCTAGTTGTGGTACAACTAGATGACAAGGTGAGTTTAAGGGGCGCTTTGAGTGTGAATGTGGTATTAAAATGCGTTATTATACACCATTGGTGCATATTGACGTGTTTGCTTTGCCACAGTATGTCGTAGAGGTATTACGCTAGCTAAACGTGATGCAATTCCATTAACAATTTTCATAGAAGGAGGATTTCTATGGAAAACCATTTATTTTCGTTAAAGGCATTTCAAACTTTTGAACCCTATTTTAGCTATGATCAGAATAATCAGCTATGCGTTCATTATGGACAGAATTTTGAGCAATTTATGCCTCTTGTTGACATTGTTAATAATGCACTTGAGCAAGGTGCCAAAAAGCCTTGTGTGCTTACTTTTAGACATATTACAGAAGATAGAATGCTTAAGCTCTATCAAAGTTTTAATAAAGTGATGAGAAATTATCGTTATCAAGGACATTATCAATTAGCCTACCCAATTAAAGTCAATCCAAATGCTAATGTTATGCAAACATTAAAGAATTGTGCACATAAGCACGATTTACCGTTTAGTTTTGAAGTCGGTAGTAAATCTGAGCTTTTGAGTGTTTTGGCGATCAGTTCAAAACAAAATAGTATTATTTGTAATGGATTTAAGGACCTTGAGTTTTATCGGTTGGGGAATTTGGCAGCAAAACTTGGATTTAAAGTGGTGATGGTGCTTGAGCATGTTAGCGAAGTAACTTTGGTCAAAGCTTTAGCTCAAGAAGATCATGTTTACGTTGATTTAGGGTTTAGAACTAAACCTTTTATTGATGATTTACATAGTATAAAGTTTGGTTTGAGTCTTGTAGACATATTAAGTGCAAAAAATGAAATTAAGGCACTAAATCTTGCGCATAAGGTCGTACTTTTACACGGTCATATTGGTTCACAACTTAAGAATCTAAAACAAGTAGAAAAACATATCAATATGATGGTTTGCTTATATGCAGAATTGCTTAAAGAGTGTGTTAACTTAAACTTAATCGACTTAGGTGGTGGTTTGGGTATTGATTATTTAAATACTCAAAAACCACACTTTGAATTTGACTATTATGCGCAGACAGTTGTTAGAACATTTAGCTATTATGTTGATTTATTCGACTTACCTCATCCAAACCTGATTACAGAATCTGGGCGTGCAATGACAGCGATGTCTAGTGTGTTAATTGTGTCCCCACTTTATCAAACCTTGTGTTTTGATTCTGTTGCACAAACAAGTTATGATAAAGCGACACAAGATCAATGGTTAAGAGGTGACATTGATTTAAACACTCTTCTAGGGAGTAGTAACTTAAGTTATATCGATCAGACAAATCAATACAAGTTATGGTTAAATTTTTCGTTATTCCAATCGCTACCAGATCACTGGGGAATTAATCAGCATTTTCCTTTGCTACCCGTAAGACATTATTCAGCAACGGAAACTATAGATTGTCAGATATTTGATATTTCTTGTGATGCAGATGGTGTCATCAAGGGCAAAGATGGCATGGATTATATTTCCTTACCTATGACTGAAATTGGGGATCTTGCCTTTATGTTTGTTGGTAGTTATCAAGACATGTTAAGTAGTAAGCATAACATCATTGGCAAGACTAGTAGGGTCGAGATAAACTTTAATATGTATGATGAATGTGTAATATCGGTTGAAGCGGCAGAAGACTATCATGCTTTATTATGTCAATATGGGCATAATCCTCTATCTCTCTTATCTAAATTTCAGCGGCTTAGCCAATACAATGCACAAACTGAGCTTACCACTAATGATTTAACATTATTGGATAATATGTTAAATGGGTTTCCTTATTTACAATTCACTACATATGAGGAGTCTGTGAATGCAAAAATATTTGCCAGCTGAGTGGCAAAAACATAGTGCAACATGGATGATTTGGCCTATTCGTTATCAAATTTGGCCAAATTTTGAAAAGGCTTGCCAAGTATATGCAAATGTTGCTAATAAAGTCAGTGAATATGAGACAGTAAAGGTGATTGTGGCACCAGAACAAATGAAGCTTGCACGTCAATATTTGTCTCAACATATTCATTTAATTCAATATCAGGCTGATGATTCTTGGGCTCGCGATAGTGCACCAATTTTTATGAATAATAATGGTAGCTTATTGGCTTTGAACTGGCGATTTAACGCTTGGGGTGAGAAATTCTTACCCTATGATCAAGATCAAAAACTAAAGCTTATGCTTGCACAAATTGAATCTTGGGATACGCTTGAAATTGATATGGTGTTAGAAGGAGGGGCTATTCATAGCAATGGTCAGGGAACGTTGTTAACTACTGCAGAATGCTTGCTTAACTCTAATCGCAATAAAAACCTCTCTAAAAAAGAAATTGAACAAAACTTATCAACGTATTTAAACGTTTCTCGTCAACTATGGTTACCGTTTGGAATAGACGGGGATGTAGATACTGATGGCCATGTCGATAATGTGGCATGTTTTAGTAATGAAAAAACAATTTGTATTCAAGCTTGTTATGATCAATTAGATGAAAACTATGTGCGCCATAATCACAATATGAGTTATTTACAACAGATCGCACCAGATCTTGATGTAGTTGAAATTCCTCAGCCTCAAAAACGGAGTTTTCAAGGTGAGCGCTTAGCATTATCTTATTTAAATTTTTATATTTGTAATGGTGCCTTGATTATGCCAAAGTTTGATCAGGAAAAAGAAGATCAAAATGCAAAGACCATCCTTCAAGAACAGTTTCCAACTTATGATATTCATCAAATTAATGTACAGGATTTAGTTGTAGGAGGCGGTGGTATTCATTGCATTACCATGCAACAGCCAAAGTGTTAAAAATCTCTATAAGCTTCTGTGGCATCAAAACCTTGACTTAAATTGCATAAAATAGAAATGAATAAGAGTTTAATAAAAGAAAAAGGAAAATAAAATGACTGTTAAAGTAGCGGTTATTCAATCAAAATTCAGTAATGACGTTGATAGTAATATCATACACTTAAATCAAAGAGTTGTTGAGGCAGCAGTAAGAGGTGCACAAATTATTTTGATGCCTGAATTGCCGTCATATTGGTATTTTTGTAAACGCCAAGATCCAGCGTATTTTGCTATGGCGGAAACTTTAGAGGAGTGTAAACTTATTGGTTTAATGCGAAAAATTGCTAAGGAATATCAAGTAGTATTGCCAACAAGCTTCTTTGAAAAAGTTGGAAACACATGTTTTAACTCTGTGGCGATGATTGATGCAGATGGAAGTATTTTAGGTATATATCGTAAATCTCATATTCCTGATGGTGCAGGTTATCAAGAGAAATATTATTTCTCACCAGGAAAATCAGGTTTTAAAGTATGGCAGACGAGATATGCTAAAGTAGGCTGCGCAATTTGTTGGGATCAATGGTTTCCAGAAGCAGCAAGGATTATGGCGCTTAAAGGTGCGGATTTGCTTTTATATCCAACTGCAATTGGTAGTGAGCCACATTTACCAGACTATGATTCAAAAGATCACTGGCAGCGAACAATGCAAGGACACGCAGCAGCAAACATGGTTCCTGTTCTTGCTGCAAATCGCTATGGGGAAGAAAGTGATAGTAGCATCCAGACAACTTTTTATGGCAGTTCATTTATTACAGATGGCTTTGGACAGAAAATAGCAGAATCACCGCGCCAAGGTGACGATATTCTCTATGCGAGCTTCAATTTGAAAAAGCTTCAAGAAAACCGCTTTGCATGGGGTCTATTCCGTGATAGGAGACCTGAGCTATATCATGATATTACGGCGGAAGCATAAGGATATATGCCAATAAAATCGGCTCACTGTTATACGTTGCCTAAGTTTCAGCTTCTGAGATTACTAGTCCGCCAACGATAGCAAAAATCTTTTGTTTGAATACTTCTCTAGCGCTAACAGCAACATCCCAATGATTCCTAACACAGTTGATCCACTTATTAGCCAAAAAGGCAGCATCGTAAAACCATATTTATCTAAAATAACTACGGACAATGCGGGTATTGGGGCACTGAAAATAGAATAACTAATATTGTACGATAGCCCAATGCTACGACATCTAAAACCAATGTGAGTCATTTCGGCAATAATGACAGTATATGTTGATGCCATCATACCAAATAAAGCAAAGATAAGCATCAAGGTAAACGCGCTAATAAAACCATTAATTAGGTTACTATAAAATAAATGACCAAGTATAGATGTTGCTATAGTTAGACAGCAGAAAAAGAGTTTCTTATTTACATAGTCGCTGATAATTCCTCCAAGAAAACAGCTGAAAATCATAACGCAAGAGCCATAAAAAATAAGATCTGATACAAGTTTTTTATCGATAGTTAAATAAGTTTCTGCGTAGCTAGGCAGAAACAAAAATAATTGCGTTGTAAGCATTGCTGCAGGAGCAACCAAGAGTATTCCGATAACGATATTTTTAGTGTGTTTTATCTTATTATTTTTAATTGCATATTCCTTCTTGAATGCTAGAAATTCAGGAGTTTCATACAAGCCTTTTCTTAAGAAATAAATCAAAATAGAGAGTGCTGCACCAAATAGAAACGCGATTCTCCAACCATACTCATATAAGGGATTTGACACTGGAATATAACTAATGACCATAAAAACAAATGTACTTAGCATAATTCCTAAACCAAGACATGAGAAAATAACGCTAATAGCCATTCCTTTTTTCTTAGGGAAGTGTTCAATGCTATATGATATTGCAGTTGGGATTTCTCCGCCTATGGCTAGTCCTTGTATTATTCTGAGTAGAGCGAAAATGATAGCTGTAGATATACCAATAATTTCAGTGCTGGGTAAAATTGCCATTAAAAGGGTTGATAAAGCTAGGGTTAGCATAGTAAAAAAGAAACTCGTTTTCCTGCCGTATTTATCACCTATAAAGCCAAAAATCAATCCTCCAATAGGTCGAATAAAATAACCAAGAGCAAGTATTAGAAAAGCATATATAATACCTAAAGCAACTGACTCTTCAGGGAAAAATGACTTTGCAATTACAGGTGCAAAATATGCAAATATTGCAAAATCATAATATTCAATTCCTGCACCACAGCCAGAAATAGCAAGAGTTTTTAATTGATTAAGTTTCATTGTTGTAGCCTCCCCTAATTTCTTAGTTAAAATATAAGGTTTTATGCATCTTATAACAACTTAATTTTTGCATGGCAATTGAATGCTATAACGTCCAATTTTATTTGAGATTCCTAACTCTTTATTTTGTTTTTGACTGAATCTGTTATTAAAGGCATCACTTAATCAACACAGGCTTAAATACTTTAGCGTTGCCATCGTTTTCGACTTTACGAAACGGTAAGGTAAACGAAAAGCTTGGTCCTTCAAATAATGAATCATTCAATTCTTCACCGTCACAGAGCAACTCA